>JAIFMA010000061.1:826-6791 GCA_020048795.1 Rhodoferax sp. | reverse complement strand
TCGAGTTGAAGTACCTCGGGTCATCGGTGACCTCACGGTCGAGCCAGTCAGGCTTGGCAAAAGCCTGGTCTTCTGTGATCAGTTCAATTTCAGCGACGATCAACCCTTGGTTGTCAGCATGGAATTCATCGATCTCCCAGCGGTTGCCATCATGCATCACCACATGGCGTGTCTTGCGAATCACGGTGCCATCACAAAG
The DNA here is from genome assembly GCA_020048795.1 of Rhodoferax sp. Taxonomy (GTDB): domain Bacteria; phylum Pseudomonadota; class Gammaproteobacteria; order Burkholderiales; family Burkholderiaceae_C; genus Rhodoferax. The sequence goes on along the minus strand of JAIFMA010000061.1, from coordinate 6,592 downwards.
CTCAAACAGTTGATGGGCATCTGACACAGGAATGGGGTATTCAAATTCCAGCCGTGTGGCACCTTGACTTGGCCCCTTGATTGTCAAAAAGGCTTGACTGCCTGCAACCCTGACCCGAACGGTACGTTGCTTGTCCCGGTTCAAATAGCCCTGTCCGATGGCAACACCCGTGGGTGTGCGCCAGGCGTCACCAATGACCAGAAACTTGCGCTCGATTTCAATGCCCACAGTCATCTCCTTCAGGTTGCGGTATCAGGGCTGTCAGGGGCGTTGACGTTGGCCTTGATCGCCTGCTCGAAGATGTCCTTCAAGGCTTTGGTCGTGACACAAATCCTGACGTGCTTCAATGATGTGCCGATTTGCCCGTAGTAGACCAGAACCCGTGCCGTCATCTTCGCTGAAAGCTCAGGCGGACATTTGAAAACACCCGTGCCAATTGCAGGCATGGCCAGCGATTCAATCTGGTGTTCGTTTACTAGCTTCATAACCGAGTCCAATGCTTTGGCCAAAATCAATTCGGCCTTGGTCTCATTGATGAACGAGGCCGCCACCGCATGGATGACCCAGGCATTGGGCAGATCAAATCCAGGGGTCAACACCGCATTTCCCGCAGCCAATGGGGCAAATTGGCGGCAATACGCTTCCAGCTCAGTCCCGGCTCCACCATGGATTGCACCGGCTACACCTGAGCCCATCCGCAAATTGGCGTTGGCGCTGTTGACCACCGCCTGCATATCGGCTTGAGCAGAAATATCGGTGATGGCGACTTCAATTCTCACTAACAACCCTGAACGATGAACTGGCGTTGATTGTGCATCAATGGATTTGTTTTTATAAACACTTGACATTGCCACTATTGGTGTAACAATAAAGCCCATGCAAGACCAATTACCTCCAACGCCGAGTGAATCTACAGAGCCTGATGTCAAGAAGTTCAGCCTTGATGACCTCTGCACGCTGAGCGACACGAGCAAACGCACCGTTCGCTATTACATCCAGATCGGCCTAGTTGACGGACCCATCGGTAGCACCAAGGCAGCCCATTACTTGGGCAAACACCTTGATCAACTGCTGACGGTGCGCAAACTCAGCGATGCGGGTGTGTCACTTGACCGGATTCGTGAAGTCCTCTCAGGTGAGGCGCCACCGGTTCCACCTCGACAGCGCAAGCCAGGCTCTGTCGAAGTTCGCAGCCATCTGTTCATTTCCGAAGGGGTGGAACTGGAAATCTCACCGGAGCGCTCTGGCCTGACACCCGAGCAAGTCCGCACATTGGTGCGTGCCGTCATGCAAGCCCATCAAGACCTGATTCAAAGCCAACAAGGAGAACCTCAATGAATGCTGTCACACAAGAATCGGCCCAACTCATTAGCCGCGAGGGCGTTGCTGCCACTCTGCAATCCGTCCAAATTGAAGGACAACTCGACGGCCTGCTGCTGCGCATGACCACCCGCCAGCACTACAAGAACTCGGGCAAAACAAACCTGGAATCGGTCTATACATTCCCACTGCCCTGGGGTGCCACCTTGCTGGGCCTGAATGCGGAAATCGACGGCCACCGACTTCAAGGTACCGTGCTCGAGAAAAAACAGGCCACCCAACGCTACGAGAAAGCCATTGATGATGGCGATAGCCCCATCATGGTGGAGCGATCAGCCAGAGGCTTGTACACCGCTAACCTGGGCAATCTCCAACCCGGTGAGTCAGCAGTGGTCGAAATTGAATACGCGCAGCTATTGCGTTTTGAGCAGGGTCAAATCCGCATCACGGTGCCCACTACCGTGGCTCCCCGCTTTGGTGAAGCTCACAAAACTGGCGGCCTGGCTCCGCATGAATCCGTGGATGCCAGCCTGCTGGTTGAATACCCCTTCACCGCCCGCATCACCCTGACTGGCGAAATCGCACTGGCCAATGTTCATTGCCCGAGTCATTCCATTGCCATGTCCAACAAGGGTGGCGACACGGTCATCAAACTTGATCACCGTGCAATGCTTGATCGGGATTTCGTCCTGATCCTGCAAGGGTTGGAGGGTCAGTCATTTGTCACAGTCGCACCCGATGGGGATCAGTTTGCTGTTCTGGCCAGTTTCTGTTCCAAGTTACCCATGCAAGAGCCAGAGCCCCTGTTCCTCAAAATTTTGGTGGACTGCTCTGGTTCCATGGGCGGTGACAGCATCAGTGCGTCACGCAAGGCGTTGCATGAATTGATGAAGGAAATGACAGAACAGGATTGGATAAGCTACAGCCGGTTTGGCAGTGATGTACAGCATGATTTGTCTGGTTTGACGCCCTGCACTTCCGCCAACGTCAAACGTGTAGCAGGTTTAATTTCAAAGACTGATGCAGATCTCGGCGGTACCGAAATGAATGCTGCCTTGTTGTCTACGTTCCAGCATGGCAAAGCAAAAGTCCGAAACAAACTGTCAGGCCCATCTGGCCAAGACGAACAGCCAGCCGATGTACTGCTGATCACCGATGGTGACATCTGGAATGTCGAAGAGGTAATTGCATCGGCGAAAAGCGCCGGGCATCGCATCTTTGCGATCGGCGTGGGCAGTGCTCCGTCAGAGAGTCTGCTGCGCGAGGTGGCAGAGAAGTCCGGCGGTGCCTGTGAGTTGGTATCACCAAACCAGGATATAGCCAGCGTCATTGTTCGCATGTTCCGCCGAATGAGATCGGTACGCTGCACAAACCTGACGATGGCGTGGGGCCAGGATGTCGTGTGGCAGTCCAACCTGCCAAAAGCGCTGTACGGTGGTGACACGCTCCATCTCTGCGCCTGCATGGCGGCAACACCGAAAGAATCGCCAGTTCTGTCTTGGGTAACCGGTGCGAACGCCTTGCAAAACTCCGCTGCCAGAATTCAAACATTGAATGGTGACTGGTTGTCACGCATGGTGGCATCGAGCCAGATAGGTGAGATCAGCGAGCAGATCAGCCTGTGCCAGCGCAACGAGCAGTCTGCAGCCGATGAATCAGACCCGGAAGCCCTTAAGGCGCAGGCTCTGGCACTGGCCCTCCAATACCAGTTGGTCACGGATCAAACCAATTTGTTGCTGGTCTATGTTCGCGAAGAAGAAAAGAAGGCTGAGGGACTGCCAACTTTGGAAAAGATCACCCATATGCAGGCCGCTGGTTGGGGAGGTGCGGGTAGCGTGTTGCCCGAGTCGGATCAGGTCTACTTCAGCAGGCGAGATATCAGTCTTTCGATCAACGCATGCCCAAGCAGTGTCGGCATTCTGGGTTTTGGCAACGTATCTACGCCCACTGTTTGGCGCAACAGATCGACTGCCGCTGCCAAAGTTGATGCTTTGTCAAGTGGGTCAATGGATGACTTTGAGATGCCTGCTTTCCTGAGAAAGCAGGTTGATTCACCGAACACCCCATCCAAATCATCGGCACCCAAGTCTAAGGTTGTAAGAGCAAATATTGCACGAATCATTGATGCTGGACCATTTGTAACCCCGCTTGAACTGCTCAATACCTTTGAGAAATCATCGCAAAAACTACTGGCGTCCCACCGGTTTGCACACCAACTCCAGGTACTTGCTCTGCCACCAGAGCTGACAAAGCTGCTCGATGACCTTACTGTCATTTTCGGTTCTGACACGAAGGCGTGGGCGGTAGTGTTGTGCTGGCTGGCTGGAAAATTCGATGATCAGTTCACGCTGTCACGCCATAGCGAGCGATTATTGCGAAGTGCGCTCAAGGACGAAGATGCCAACAAGCTGGAGGAAATGCTGCTGACGCTGGTTGATGCTTTCGAGCAGTCAGTAGCCGATGACTGGCATCTTGCTTCAACCATGGCGGTTTAAGGCCGATGGCAACCAGTTTTGATGCTGATATAGCCCGGGCAGCTGAGCTGGTCGCCGGTGCCAACGCCTTGATAGTTGCCGCAGGTGCTGGAATAGGCGTTGACTCAGGGTTGCCAGACTTTCGGGGCAAAGACGGTTTCTGGAAAGCTTATCCCTCGCTGGGTAATGCAGGGATCGAGTTTTATGACATCGCCTCCCCTGCTGCTTTTGAGTCGGCACCTGGGCAGGCATGGGGGTTTTATGGCCACCGGCTCGCTTTGTACCGGCAGACGGTGCCACATGACGGTTTTCGAATTCTCAAACGTTGGGGCAATCAGATGCCTCTGGAATACACTGTGTTCACCAGCAATGTGGACGGTCAGTTCCAGAAAGCAGGTTTTGATCCACAGCGCGTCTATGAATGTCATGGCTCCATCCACCATTTGCAGTGCCTTCAGCCATGTGACGATGCCATCTGGGATGCGCAAGAGTTTCAGCCTCAAGTGGATGAAGCAGCCTGCTTGCTGCTCAATGAGCCACCCCGATGCCCGAGATGCGGCAGATTGTCGCGTCCCAATGTTCTCATGTTTGGCGACTGGGGCTGGAACAGCACGCGCTCTACTAGCCAGTCAAGAAGACTGGACCGTTGGCTTGATGATGTTGATCGCCCGGTTGTGATCGAAATAGGTGCTGGCAAGGCCATCCCGTCGGTGCGCCATTTCAGTCAGCGAATCGTTCAAAAATACGGTGGCCGTCTGGTCCGGATCAATCCGGACGATGCCAGTGTGCCAACATCGCTTGATGTTGGTTTTGCAACCGGTGCGCTTGCTTGCCTGCAGGCCATTGATCAGTTTCTAAACCGCCTTGCCGATTCCAGTACTGCATCGTAACCTGCGGTTGACTGCCTGTTACAAACCTCGGAGCATGTGCGAGGATGTGCCCTGGGACTGGCTGAACAAGGAGTCAACAGATGAAAGACAGGAGCTCAACGACAACGACCTTGGTGGAGAATAGTATGCGCTTGGCCACTATTTAATCTCTATGGGTCAATTCCGCGCCCCTTGGGGCGCTATTCTGATGCTTAAGCGTCAGGGGATGTTCGGTATTTCGGCTGTTCGGTATCTATGGATACTCCGCCCCTTGGGGCGGGGATTTTCATTGGGTGCATTCCCATCTTCGAGGATTACAACTATGGCATACAGAAAAGCAACTCCAGAGGAAACAGCCAAGCTGTTCGGGATGAAGCCGCCGACATCCTCAGAACAGAACTCGCCCTCGGAGACACTGAAGTCAGATTCAGTGGACGAGAACGACCGTGTAGAGGATGCTACGCCGATGAACGAGCAAGACTCATCTGACCCGGTTTTCAACTTTGAGACGTTTGAGTTGCCGTTCATGTCGCATCCTTACAGTTGTGATAACGATGGTGTGCTCCAGAAAGACCAAGGATGCCACCAAGCTCATTGAACAATGGCAAAAATATAATCGCATGTTGTTATATCGAACAGTCAAGCTGTCCTAAATCTTGACAACCTGCCGACAATCAACTACATTACATTCAGCGCTGAAAAAGAAGTCAACTTGCACAGCGCGATACAAATTCTGCAAAACCGACCAGCCCGCATGGCTACTTCGAGCCCGCCCTGACTTGTGTCAGGGACCGTTCGAGACAGACATTGCGGGCTTTTTTTCGTCCAAATTTTGGCATTTGACCACCCCCTTAAAGGAATAGCCATGCTCAGAGATCAATGGAAGTTCACCTACACCGCAGCCCGTCTGGCCGATGGCGCCGAAACTAAGCTGAAGTTTCATGAGGAGCGCATCTTGTTTTGGAAAAAGCAGAAAGACGATTTGGTGGCTGAAATACGCAAGGACGGGCTCGAGGTCAGCGAAAGCACTGCCCTTGGTTATGTCAGTCCAAAGTCCCGTGACTATGAGCGAGGTGCCAAGGTCATGGTGCGCAACGACTTGA
>JAIFMA010000061.1:0-805 GCA_020048795.1 Rhodoferax sp. | reverse complement strand
GAGGTCAGCGAAAGCACTGCCCTTGGTTATGTCAGTCCAAAGTCCCGTGACTATGAGCGAGGTGCCAAGGTCATGGTGCGCAACGACTTGAAGGAAAAACTCGACGAATGCATGGAAAAACTGGCCTATCACACTGGGAAGCGGCGCGACTTTGCAGGTTGGGTGCAGGTTCTTCGAGGCAACGCTGAAGAGCGGCTTGAGGCGGATATGGAAGACTGGCTGTTTTACTTTGGTGCTAACTAAATGGGAGAAATCATGACAAAAACCTGTACCTGTACCTTGACCCGTTGGCACAAGGTGGCTGAACGTCTGTCGCGGGAATACACCGAGTCGGTTTATGCAGCAAAGCAGACTCTGAGCAACACCAGGGTGTCGTCGTACCTTGGCGTTGAGCAGCAGGAGGCCCTCCACTTGGCCGCACAGGATGCAAAGGAGCGGCTTGAGCGTGCCTTTCGGGTTCAGGATGCAGTTACCGAGGTGCGTCAGGCTTTGGGCGATGCCAACGTCAAAAATGGCGTCTCTACCAAGCTCGCAGAGCTTGACAAACTCAACCGTCGCCTGAAAGTGCTTACCGAACTGATCGAGAGCCAGGGCCCAAGCATGATTTCTGTCGATCAACTCCAAAGCATTCCGGCAGACTATGTGGCCGATGGCAACAGTTATGACAGCAAGCGCCCGCAGCTGCACATGCGCCTGTTGGGAAAAAATGATTTGATGGAAATCAAGCGTGATTTTGAGTCAATTCGCGCCCGGTCCTACACCTTGTCCGATGAAATCGCTGACTTGAACCGGGCAACTCTCAGTC
>JAIFMA010000018.1 GCA_020048795.1 Rhodoferax sp. | reverse complement strand
GGCCGACAAAGGCCAGCAATTGCGCTTGGGCCTCTTCTTCGGTGGTGCTGGAGGCCCTGACCTTGTCAATCAGGCCGCTTTTGCCATGGGTGCCCTTGTTCCAGCTATCCATGGCACCCAGCAGCGCGTCACTTTGGTGAATCACCAGCACCGGACCTTCGATGCGGGGCGACAGGTGAGGACCGGTGACAATCACGGCGATTTCGATGATGCGTTCCAGCTCGGGCTCCAGCCCGGTCATTTCGCAGTCGAGCCAGACCAGGTTCTGGTCAGATTTGGCCAAAATGGCGGCCGCAGTGGGGGTGTTGGATGTGCTCATGGCGGCAAATTGTCGCTGATCGCCTAAACTTCTCCGCCATGCCTGATGTAAACCTCTCCTCCAACCCTTCGATACTGCTGACCATGGCCTTTGCGGCTGCCCTGGTGCTGGGGCTGCTGCTGAAGTTCTGGCTCAGTTCGCGCCAGATCCGTCATGTGGCGCAGCATCGCGGCCAGGTGCCCGCTGCCTTTGCTGAAACGATCACCCTGTCGGCACACCAGAAAGCCGCCGACTACACGCTGGCCAAGGCGCGTTTGGGATTGCTTGAAATGGCCCTTGGCACCGCCGTGCTGCTGGGCTGGACGCTGCTGGGCGGTTTGTCGGCACTGAACCAGTGGCTGCTGCCAGGGCTGGGCTCGGGTATGACGCAACAACTCGCGCTGCTGGCTGGTTTTGTGTTGATCAGCGGGGTGATCGACCTGCCGTTGTCTTGGTACCAGACCTTTGTGCTGGAGGAACGCTTTGGCTTCAACAAGATGACATTCAAGTTGTGGCTGCTTGATTTGTTGAAATCCAGCCTGATCGGTGCGCTGGTCGGCCTGCCCATTGCCGCGCTGATTTTGTGGATGATGGCTGCCAGCGGCGGCCTGTGGTGGCTGTGGGCCTGGGGCGTATGGATGGGTTTCAATTTGCTGTTGCTGGTGATCTACCCAACGCTGATTGCGCCCATCTTCAACAAATTCACCCCGCTCGAAGATGCCACGCTGAAGCAACGTGTCACCGCCCTGATGCAGCGCTGCGGCTTTTCAGCCAAAGGTTTGTTTGTGATGGACGGCAGCAAGCGCAGTGCCCATGCCAACGCCTACTTCACCGGTTTTGGGGCCGCCAAACGGGTAGTGTTCTACGACACCCTGCTGTCCAAGCTCAGCCCAGCCGAAGTTGACGCGGTGCTGGCGCACGAGTTGGGCCACTTCAAGCACCGCCCGGTTTTGCGCTGCTGGGCTGGCTGGCGCAGCAGGTCTGGTTTTACAGCGGTCTGGGCGTGCAGCCCCATGTTGCTGGCCCCAATGATGCCTTGGCGCTGCTGCTGTTTTTGCTGGTCATGCCGGTTTTCAGTTTTTTTGTGGCACCCCTCTTTGCCCAGTTGTCACGCCAACACGAGTTTGAGGCCGATGCCTATGCGGTCAGGCAGACCAGCGGACAAGATCTGGCCTCCGCCCTGCTCAAGCTGTACGAGGACAATGCCTCGACCCTGACCCCCGACCCGGTGTATGTGGCGTTTTACTACTCGCATCCGGGCGCATCCGAGCGGCTGGCGCGGATGCTGGCACCAACACCAGCGGCTGGCCCGGCTCACTGAAATCCATACAAAATAGGCCTCTAGCCCATATGCATAAAGCGCTGACAGCTACCCAAATTATAGCAAGTCTGGCCAAAATTGAGGGTTGGCGCTTGTCTGGCGATGGGTCTGACGTTGCCATCGAAAAGACTTTTGGTTTTGCCGACTATTACCAGACGCTGGCCTTTGTCAATGCGGTGGCATTCATCGCGCACGCTTGCAATCACCACCCGGAGCTGACCGTCGAATTCCGCCAATGCCGGGTGCGCTGGCACACGCATGAGGTGGCGGGACTTAGCTTGGCTGACTTTGAATGCGCCTCACGCACCGACACCTTGCTGGCATGAGCCAGATGCTGCCCTGGTGCCTCTGATGGCCACGCCGCACCACCACGCGGGGCTGATTGTGGCCAACTACGGCCGCCATTTTTTGGTTGAAAATTCGGCCGGTGTTCGTCTGATCTGTCATTCACGCGGCAAGAAAAGCCAGGGTGTGGTGGGTGACCGGGTGCAGTGGCAAGCCTCGCAGGACGAAGGGACCATCGAAAAAATCGAGCCTCGCCACAACCTGTTTTACCGCCAGGACGAGGTGCGCACCAAGTCTTTTGCCAGCAATCTGGACCAGGTGCTGATCCTGATCGCCGCCGAGCCCGAGTTTTCCAGCAGCCAGTTGTCACGCGCGCTGATTGCCGCAGAAGAGCAACACATCACCCCGATCATTGCGCTCAACAAAAACGATCTGGCCGAGCCCTTTGCCCGAGCCTGGGACTGGCTGGCACCTTATCGCCACATGGGTTATGACGTGTTGCCGCTGTCATTGGCCAGCAACAGTGAAACCGACCGTGCCGCGCTGTTGCAACGCCTGAACGGAAAAACCACGCTGGTGCTGGGGCCGTCCGGGGCTGGCACTGAACGCCGGCAAACACACCACCACCAGCACCACCTGGTACTGGGTGGATGCGGCCAAAACCACCGCGCTGCTGGATTCGCCGGGTTTTCAGGAGTTTGGCCTGAACCACATCGACCCAGCCCAACTGGCGGCCTACATGCCCGACCTCAAACCCCATGTGGCGCAGTGCAAGTTCTACAACTGCAGCCATTTGCATGAACCCGGCTGTGGAGTGATTTCAAGAGTCAAATCAGGTGCTAGCCCAGATGGAATAAGCGTGAACCGCTACAACATTTACAGCGATTTGTATGCAGAGCTGAAGCAGATTCGGCGCTATTGAGACGCCCGCATCGGCCGCAAAGACACGATGCGTCAGGACCTAGCGTTGCGCCAGCAGTTCTGCCAAAGCCTGAACCAGATGATCACATTGGGCGGGTGTGCCCACACTGATGCGCAGATACTGTTCGATGCGCGGCAGCATGAAATGTCGCACCAGAACACCGCGTGAGCGCAAATCAGCAGCCAGCACGGCGGCATCCCAGAGCGGGTGACGAGCCAACAGAAAATTGGCTTGCGACGGCAGCACGGTAAAGCCCAAGTCTTCCAGCGCCAGCGTCAGACCCTCCCGGCTGCTCATCACCGCCTGCCTGGTCTGTTCAAAATAGGCAACATCGGCAAACGCCGCTACACCACCCACCATCGCCAAGCGGTCCAGCGGGTAGCAGTTGAAGCTGTTTTTAACCCGCTGCAGGGCATCGATCAGGTGTGATTGGCCACAGGCATAGCCAATGCGCAGTCCGGCTAGCGAGCGAGATTTAGACAGCGTGTGCACCACCAGCAGGTTCGGGTAACGTTCGATCAGGGCAATCGCACTTTGGCCACCAAAATCAACATAAGCTTCATCGACCAGCACCACCCGGGACGGGTGCAGTTGCAACAAGGTTTCAATGTCGGCCAGCGGCAAACCAATACCCGTTGGCGCATTCGGATTGGCAATCACCACCCCGGCCACGGCTTGGGCGGCAGTACGCGCATAGTCAGTCACCCGCAGGCGCAGCTCATCGGTGAGAGGCACGGTGTGTACCTCAATGCCATACAGCGTGCAGTAAACCTGGTAAAAGCTGTAGCTGATGTCGGGCATCAAGAGTGGGCACGCATGCTGAAAAAAAGCGAAAAAGGCATGTGCCAGCACCTCGTCAGAGCCGTTACCCAGGAACACCTGCTGCGCTGTCAGGCCATGGTGCGCTGCAATGGCCTGGCGCAGCGCGCTGGATTCAGGGTCTGGATAAAGTTGCAGCCCTTGATGCGCAGCGCGGGTAATCGCTGACACCACTTGGGGCGACGGCGGGTAGGGGTTTTCGTTGGTATTGAGTTTGACCAGTTTGGCAATTTTGGGTTGCTCACCAGGAACATAGGGCACCAGACGATGCACAACCGGACTGAAATAAGCTGCAAGCGTCACAATTTACTCTGCTTTTGATAGCTGTCTACGCATGTACAGAAAGGGCTACAAGGCAAAATTAACCGATAAACTAGCCCAACAGCCGAGCTAGTGTCAGCAAGGCCAACAGCACAATCCACATCACCACCGTGCGCCACACCAGTCCAACAACCACAGCCAGATGTGGCAATTCAGGCAAGGGCCGAAGCGCCGATCCGTCATCAACCAGTGGGCCAGGCGGGTTAGGCACGTCCCGTTCTGAAGGTACGCCAAAGCCTGACAAATGAATATTGACGGCTCCCGCCGTTGCAGCCAGAACCAGGCCATCGTTATTGGCATCCGTGCGCAGGGCGTAGCGGCGCCAGCCATCAATGGCCTCTTCAAAATTGCCCATCACCGCAAAACCAATGGCCGTGGCACGCACCGGCAGCCAATCCAACAAAAACCAGGCCCGCTGGGCATTGCCTTGCAAGGCGGCACTGACGGGCTGGTAGTGCGAATTGCTCTGGTGTTGCCAGTAACGCACGACAAATTCGCTCAGGCGGTACAGCACCGCCCCGGTTGGCCCCAAGCCAAATGCAGCCAGCACCGAAAACCAGGCCAACACACCAAACACATGACGATGTGCCGCCAGCACCGAGAATTCAATGACCTTGCCAAGAATCGTGCTGCGCGACATTTCGCGGACTTCAATTTGCTGCCAGTTGGCCAGCAGGCGGATGGCACGGGAGTCATCATCGTCAGCCAGTGCATCGCGGATTTGGGTGAAATGCGAGCTGAACTGGCGAAACCCGAGTGCTGTGTACAGCACCAGCGCGCTCCAGAGCAGATCCAGTGACCAGCCAACATAAGCCCCCAACAACCAGTAAACGGCAAAAGCGACCAGGGCTGGGCCACCAACGGCAAGGCCCCAAGCCAGCCAGCCGTGCAAGGGCTTGCCAACATCAAAATTCAGCGTACACCAGCGCACCCAGGCGCGCATCGCGGCATGGATCGGATTGCCGCGCGCCAGCGGCTTGGCCTGCTCAAGCAACAAGGCAAACAAAACTGAGATAAAGCTCATGCAATGATCATAGCGGCTGCAAGCTTCACGCTATCAAAAACCGATAAAAGTTGCGCAGCATACCCGCCGTGGCCCCCCAGACAAACCGCTCTTGCGCACCGTCCTGATACGGCATCGACAGCCATTGCCGGTGTACCCCCTGCCACAGAACCTGGTGATGGCGATGGTTCGCCGGATTCATCAAAAAATGCAACGGCACCTCAAACACCTCAGAGACCTCGTGACTATTGGGTCGCAACACAAAGTCCGGACGGACCAGCGCCACCACCGGCGTGACAATGTAAGCCGACCCGGTGATGTAGGTCGGCAGTTGCCCGAGCACATCAACAAAACAGGGTTCCAGGCCAACTTCCTCGAAGGTTTCACGCAGCGCCGCGGCAGTGGCATCGGCGTCGGATGCATCACACTTGCCGCCCGGAAACGCAATTTGCCCGGAATGGGTGGACAGGTGCTCGGTGCGTTGGGTCAGCAACACCATGGGTGTATCGCGCAGCACGATCGGTATCAAGACCGCCGCTTGCTGGGGCGGGCGATCCAGGAAACTGGGTTCGGCCCTGATCTCTGGCAACCAGACTGGTGGCAACTCGAATCGCCTGCGCAAGGCCTGGGGTGTCAAAGCAGCAGGCATGACTGGCGCCATGTGACTGTCCACCCGGGTGACCGGCACCAGACGAGGGTTAAACGACGGTAATCTGGGGCTTGTCATGGCCAGGGTTGAGGTGTTGCGTGTGAGAAACTGTGGACGAAAAAAAACCGCCACTGTTTCCAGACGGCGGCATTTCTGAGCCGATCGATGCGTTACGCAGCCACAACCGCCACCTTGCGAGCGGGCAACTTTTCCTTGATACGCGCCGACTTGCCGCTGCGATCACGCAAATAGTACAACTTGGCACGACGCACGTCACCACGGCGCTTGACTTCGATGCTGGCGATCAGCGGACTGTAGGTCTGGAAGGTGCGCTCAACACCTTCGCCGCTGGAAATCTTGCGAACGGTAAAGCCGCTGTTCAATCCACGGTTACGCTTGGCAATCACGACACCTTCGTAAGCTTGGAGACGCTTGCGCGTGCCTTCAACCACACTCAGGCTGACAATCACAGTGTCGCCCGGGCCAAAATCAGGAATGGTCTTATTTAAACGAGCAATTTCTTCTTGCTCTAAGGTTTGAATCAGGTTCATAGGGTACTTTCAATGATCGTGAAAACGCCAGCGCCAGAATTGACACATGCTCAAGTGTCGTGCACTTCAGCGGCCCCTCAGAGGATCGGTTAACTCGCCATTATAACTTGGCCAGAAAAACCTCGTCAGAAGCTGTCAGACGACATGCCTGCCTGGCCTGAACAATAAGCTCAGGACGCAACCGGGCAGTCACGACCAAGCGCTGCTCGCGCCGCCAGCGATCAATGTGCGAATGGTGACCCGACATCAATACCTCAGGCACGCCACGGCCCTGCCAGGTCTCTGGCCGGGTGTAATGCGGGCAGTCCAACAAACCATCGAGCGCCGGATTGAAGCTGTCTTGCGCGTGGCTGTCAGCATCGTTGAGCACGCCCGGCTGCAAACGTGCTACGGCATCAAGCAACGCCATGGCCGCGATTTCACCGCCCGAAAGCACAAAATCGCCAAGGCTGATTTGCTCGGTGACATGGACATCAATAAATCGTTGGTCAAGGCCTTCGTAACGACCACAAACCAGAATCGCCCCCGCACTGGCGGCCCACCGGGTCACCATGGCATGGTTCAAGGGCTTGCCCACTGGCGAAAACAATACCACCGGGGCAATATCCTGTCGCGCTCCATGTAATTCTGTCAAACACAGGGCGAGTGGCTCAGCCATCATGACCATTCCCGGGCCACCACCAAACGGTCGATCATCCACGCGCCGGTAGTTGCCCGCAGCAAAATCGCGTGGATTAGTAAGTTTGACCTTGACCTGACCCGACTCAAAAGCCCGCCGGGTGATCCCGGTGGTCAAAAAAGGCTCAAAAAGTTCAGGAAACAGCGTGACCACATCAAAATGCATGCTGTCTCACTCAGTAGTCAGTTTGCCAGTCCACCAGAATTCGTCGCGCGTCCAGATCAACACGGTCCACATAAACCGAGACAAAAGGAATCATCCGCTCCTGCAACTGACCTTCAGCCAGATAGTCGATCACCAAAACCGTCTGTGGACCGGTGGAAAGGAGATCACGCACCTGGCCTAGCGGCACTCCTTCACGGTTAACCACCTCGAGCCCGATCAGGTCAACCCAGTAATACTCGTCCTTTTGGGCCGTTGGAAAACTGGCTCGAGAAATAAAAATACGTGCACCGCGTAAACTGTCAGCGGCCGACCGGTCATCGACTTCATGGGCGCAGGCAACCACCGTATCTGAATGGGTCTTGGCTTCCTTGATGGAAATTTTGCCAACACCAGCAAAGGTTTTCAGACCCTTCTCGGCTGCCAACAAAAACCAGCGTTTGGAAGAAAAAAGCGCCTCGGGATCGGCGCTGTAGGGCAGTACCTTGAACCACCCTTTGATGCCCCAGGCATCTGATATGCGCCCAACTTCGATAGCATCGGCCGGCAATTCGGCGGCCTCCAAGCCGGGCAACATGAAAATTTTCAGGCTGCTTTACTGGCAGCTTGGTTGACCAGACGATCTACCGTGGGAGAGGCCTGCGCGCCAACACTTTTCCAGTAAGTCAGACGATCCTGCGCAATGCGAATGCTTTCTTCATTGGCGGTGGCGATCGGGTTGTAAAAACCAATACGCTCGATAAAGCGACCATCACGGCGGTTACGCTTGTCAGCAACGACAATGTTGAAAAACGGGCGAGCTTTTGCTCCGCCACGGGCGAGTCGAATGACGACCATAATATATCCTTTGGGAAGTGGAGCTTGAGTTCCACAAAATTGAGTAACGAGCCTAACGTTTGAGACACGCAACTTGACCACCCGGTCAGCGGCACGCCAGACAACCGGGCATTATATCCACACCCTACGCCATGCCGATCATTCGAAGCAGTCAAGACGACGACATTTACCAAATCGCCGATATTTACAAGTACCACGTACTCAACGGCACCGGCACTTTTGAAATTGATCCGCCCGAGGTTGCTGATCTGAATCAAAGACGCACCGATGTGCTGACCAAAGGGCTGCCTTACCTGGTCGCCGTTGATAACCAGCAGGTTCTGGGTTTTGCCTACTGCAACTGGTTCAAGCCCCGCCCCGCTTACCGATTTTCGGCAGAGGACTCGATTTATCTCGCCCCGCAGGCCATTGGCACAGGTTTGGGGCGCGCATTGTTGGGTGAACTGGCCAGCCGCGCAGAACATGCGGGCATCAGAAAACTGATTGCGGTCATTGGCGACTCAGCGAACGCTGCTTCAATCAGTGTGCATCCTCAAATCCTGCGGCTGGAAATTTGACCGGTGGCTCGATGTCGTTTTAATGGACAAGGCGCTTGGGTGGGGAGCTGGCAGAGCGCCGATTTGACCCTGGCGCCTCCAGGCTCACAAGATTTGCAGGGCGAACCAGTAAGCCACCGCCGCTACAAAAGCACTGGCAGGGATGGTCAGGATCCAGGCCCAAACAATGTTGCCGGCAACACCCCAGCGCACTGCGCTGGCACGTTTGACCGAGCCAACACCCACAATGGCACCCGTGATGGTGTGCGTTGTGGACACCGGAATACCCAGCGCCGTTGCCAGAAACAGGGTGATGGCACCGCCAGTTTCAGCACAAAAACCACCCACCGGTTTGAGCTTGGTGATCTTTTGCCCCATGGTTTTAACGATACGCCAGCCACCAAACATGGTCCCCATACCAATCGCCGCATAACAACACACAATGACCCAGGTGGGTGGTGAGGAATCCGTCGCAGCGGTGTAACCCGTGGCAATCAACAACATCCAGATGAGGCCAATTGTTTTTTGTGAATCATTGCCACCGTGCCCAAGGCTGTAAGCCCCGGCTGAAACCAACTGTAGCTGGCGGAACCATTTATCAACCTTCAGCGGTCGAAAACCCCGAAAAATCCAGGCAACGGCGACCATCATCAGTGAGCCCAGCAAAAAACCCAGCAGGGGTGAAACGAAAATGAACACCATGGTTTTGAAGATACCGCTCGACAACAACGCTCCCACCCCTGCTTTGGCAATCGCCGCACCCACAATGCCGCCAATCAAGGCGTGTGAGGAACTACTGGGAATGCCGTAATACCATGTGATGAAATTCCAGCTAATGGCACCTACCAGCGCACCAAAAACCACATGGGTATCAACCACTCCTGGCATCACAATGCCTTTTCCCACCGTGGCAGCCACGCTGAGGTGGAAAATAAATATCGCCATCACGTTGAAAAAAGCGGCAAAGATCACCGCTTGCCCGGGCTTAAGGACTCCCGTAGAGACCACCGTGGCAATTGAATTGGCCGCATCATGAAACCCATTCATGAAATCAAACAATATCGCCAGCGCCACCAACAACACCACCACCCACAGGGCCGCTTGAACTGTTTGCATCGTCCGGTTCCGGAAAATCAGGAGTTCTCGAGGATGACGCCCTCGATCAGGTTCGCCACATCCTCACATTTGTCGGTGATGGTCTCCAGCAATTCATAGATGGCCTTGAGCTTGATAACCTCCCGGACATCAGGCTCTTCACGAAAAAGTTTACTCATGGCACCTCGCATAACGCGATCTGCATCACTTTCGAGCTTGTCGATCTCGTCGCACGTTTTCAATGCCGCCTCAGCAGTAGAGTTGTCGGCAATTTTTCCCAATAAGCCCATGGCATCACGCACTCGCTCACAACACTTGACGCTCAGATCGGTTAACCGACTAATCTCTTCGGTCATGTGGTGGACATCGTACAAGGCCATGGTTTCCGCAGAGTCCTGAATCAGGTCTGCCACGTCGTCCAT
>JAIFMA010000191.1 GCA_020048795.1 Rhodoferax sp. | reverse complement strand
GACACCACCCGTGCTTCGTGGGTAATGCCGAACTGTTGGAGAATGTGGACTGCGTGTTGCAGGGTGTCCCAGTCTGAGCTGGAGCCCATCAGCACACCGATTTGGATAGAGTTCATGCCCGAATTTTACGTTTGCCCTCGTTTTATTCGGCAACGACCCCATTTCACCCCTTATTCACTGAAACCACCGGGAACCCCATGATTGATGTCACCATGAAAAACTTTGAGGCCGAAGTGATCGCCGCCTCGATGACGCAACCCATCCTGATCGACTTCTGGGCACCCTGGTGCGGCCCATGCAAGTCGCTTGGGCCGGTGCTGGAGCAATTGGAAGCCGCTTACGGCGGGCGCTTTACCCTGGTCAAGATCAACTCTGACGAAGAGCAGCAACTGGCCCAGGCTTTTGGCATCCGCAGCATTCCGACCTGCATTTTGATGTTCCAGGGCAAACCGGTAGATGGTTTTACCGGCGCACAAACTGCCGGTCAGGTCAAGGCCTTTCTGGACAAAAACCTGCCCAGCGAGGGCGAGCTGGCTGCCGAGATGGACGCCGACGAGGCCAAAGCGCTGCTGGAATCTGGCGACACCCAGGCTGCGCTGGAGAAACTGGCCGATGCGCTGGCCACCGACCCCGGCAACGACGACACCCGTTACGACTACATCCGCCTGCTGATCGAGCTCGGTGGCCACGAGGAGGCAGAAGCCGCGCTGGCGCCCAAACTCGCCGAGATTCCACGCAAGCTGCGTTTTGAGGCTTTGGCACAGTGGCTGAATGCCATCAAATTCATAGCTACCAGCGCTTATGCTGATTGGGATGCGGCCCAATTTGATGAAAAAATTGCGGCCAACAAGCGCGACTTTGAGACGCGCTTTGCCAAAGCCCGCTGGTTGCTGGCGCTGGGTGACTGGACGGCGGCCATGGACGAACTGCTGGAGATCATCATGCGCGACAAGAAATGGGCCGATGAAGCGCCACGCAAAGCCTTTGTGGCGATTCTGGAACTGCTCACGCCGCCCAAGCCCAAGGCGGCAGCACAAGCAACGGGCAAAACCGCCGGCGGCATTGAAGTGCTGGGCAAGACTGCCGTGCAGGAGGATCCGCAAGCGGCCCTGGTGTCGGTCTACCGGCGCAAGCTGAGCATGATGCTGAACTGAATCCGTGGGCTGCGATTCAACGTGAGAGGGGATCATTGCCTGTGCTGCAGACGGCCCGCAAACAGCTTGCAGTGCCGGATGCTCAGGGCATGATGGTGACGATCAACACGGCCCGGTGCCAGGCGGTTGGCTGCATCCGCACCGAGACGACGCCGCGCATACACAGGGAAGAAGTGCGCCTCAGATGGCGGTGAAACCGTTGTCGACAAACAACTGCGCACCATTCACAAAGCTGGCTTCATCGCTGGCCAGAAACAGCGCCACGGCGGCCACTTCTTCGGGTTCACACATGCGCCCTTGCGCAGCGGCCATGGCGGCTGCTGACACATCCACCCCCATTTTTTGCAGCGCCGCCACCTCGCGCAGCCCATGCGGCGTGCGCACGAAACCCGGGCACAGCGCATTGCAGCGAATGCCGCGGTCGCGGTATTCCACCGCAATGGCGCGGGCAAACATGTGGCAAGCGCCCTTGGTGGTGTCGTACAACACTTCGCCGGGTGTGCCGGCCACCGCTGAAATCGATGAGGTGCAGACAATCGCCCCGCGCCCGCGCGCCAGCATATGCGGCAGCACGGCGCGTGTCACCAGGAACATGCTCTTGACGTTGATCGCCATCAGCCGGTCCCATTCGTCTTCGGTGGTGTCCAGAAAAGGTTTCACCACAATGCTGCCGGCGTGGTTGAACAGGACATCGACCGTGCCCCACTGTTGCACCACCTGGGCCACTGCGGCATCGACCGCGGCAGCTTGTGACACGTCGGCCATCAGCACCAGGGCCTGGCCACCGGCGGCGCGCACCTGCTGCGCGGTGCGCTCGGCTTCTACCGCGTTGATGTCAACAATGGCCACACGCGCGCCCTCGGCGGCAAACAGCCGGGAGGCAGCACCGCCCACCCCGGTGGCACCGCCCGAGATCAAGGCCACCCGGTTGGCCAGCCGTTCAGCCATTTTGTGCCTGCTCGGCGGCGGCCAGGGCTTTTTCGGCGGCGGCAATTTCGGCTTGCAGACGGGCAACTTCGTCACCCATCGGTGGGCCTTTGAAGCGGCGGCGCTCAAAGCCAAACCAGATCAGCGCGGTGGCACCCAGAAACACCAGGGTGATCCACAGGGCGGCATCGTTGGGTGGCTGCACCCCCAGATAAAACACCAGAGCAATGGCGGCAATCACCAGAACACCCACCAGGCGGTAGATCGGGCCCATGTCCCAGGGGCCCATCTTGGTCCAACTGCGCTGGTAGGCAAACAGCCCGGCAATCACCGGCAAACCATACGACAGAAAAATGAAGATCACCGTCACCGACACGATGGTGGCATAGGCCGGTGTGTAAAGCGTGAAGGCAATCGACACCATGGCAGCGGTCCAGATGGCGGCCACCGGGGTACGGAAAGTGGCGTGCACCCGCTTGAGCGCGCTGGAGGCGGGCAGGCCGCCGTCACGCGCAAAAGCAAAAATCATGCGCGAGGCCGACGTGACCGTGGCCAGGCCGCACAGCAACTGGCAAACAAAGATCAGTGCATACAAGATCACCTTCAGTGACACCGGCAGCACCGCGTCCAGCGTGACAAAAAACACGCTCCAGCCGCTGGCCGCCGCCTTGTCCATGTCGGGAATGGCCAGCACAAAGGCCGACAGCATGATCCACCCCGCCAATGCCGACCACAATACCGAGTTGACAATGCCTTTGGGCACGGCGCGCGCCGCATCGTGGGTTTCTTCGGCGGTATGGGCTGACGCATCAAAGCCGGTGATGGTGTAAATGGGCAACAGCAGCCCCAGGCCAAACAGCAGCAGCATGTTGCTGGTGGCGGGCCAGACATCACCACCAGCCGGGCCACTGTAGTTTTTGAAGGTCCACAGCCGCGACACATCAATCGACGGCGCATAGGCCAGCAAGGCCACTGTCAAGGCCAGCGCCACGGCAAAGATCAGGTAGCCCGACAGGTCAGTCAGCCGGGCCGTGAATTTGATGCCCACATGGTTGCACAGCGCCTGCACCACGGTGATGCCAATGACAAATGCGGCCTGCGTGGCAAAGTTGGCCTCCAGCCCCAGCATGGGGCCAAATGCTCCGATGAAGAAGTTGAAAGTGCCCACGTTGATGGCCCCCAGCACGGTGACCAGGCCCAGCAGGTTTAGCCAGGCCGTCAGCCAGCCATAGGCGCGCCCGCCCAGGATCGAGCTCCAGTGGTACAACCCGCCCGCAGTTGGGTAGGCCGAGCCAATTTGGGCCATGCCCAACGCAAACACCAGGCTTACGGCGCAGCCCAGCAGCCAGCCAATGCCGATGGCCGCGCCACCGACACCGCTGATGCCTTGCCCCAGCGAATTGATGCCGCCTGACAGGATGCAGATGATCGAAAAAGAAATGGCAAAGTTCTGAAAGCCCTTCATATTGCGCGACAGCTCCTGGGCGTAGCCCATACTGTGCAACAACTTCAGGTCGGCCTCGGCCGTTTTATCGGGTTCAATGGACATCGGATACTCCAGGGTGATGGGTAGGTAAAACACAGGTGCTGGTCCGCACCACATCATCGTAAGCAGGCAAATGCATGATGCGCTATCCCATTTTGGCAACCGCCCTGGCTTTTCTTGCTGGTATGTAAATTGCTGGAGTGCTTGAATGCAAGTCTCGTTTCCGCCCATCCAGGTGCATCCTGCACTGTCTGAGCACACCGCCCTGGCGGGCGCGTGCGGCATGTTTTTTGACGACATTGACGAGCAGGCGGCCAGCCTGTGCGGCTGGAATCAGCGTTACATCCAGTTGTCAGCAGGTGTTTTTCGGGGTGGTGTGCAGCGCCTGCAGGTGGAGGGGATCGGCCTGTTCATTGAAGATTTGCAGCAGACCGTGCACCAGACCGGGCTGGTGCGCCCGGATGTGGTGGCGTTTGGCATACCGCTGCACTTCAGTGGAGACTCACGTTTTTGCGGCCAACCTGGCAGTGTTGGCGAACTGCATGTTTTTTCCGGTGCAAACGGTTTTGAATTTCACTCACCCAGGCGTCATGTGATGCTGGGCATCGAAATCGATCGCCCGGTTTTTGACACCCTGTTTGCCGTAGATGCTGCCGATCAGGCACCCGCCACCAGCTTGCAGGCCGGTTTGGCAGCCGGCTTGCACCCGGTCGAGCAGGCCGCAGCAGACGACTTGCGGGCCTTGGGTGTGGCCTTGTTCAAGTCGGCAGCCAAGTGCCCCGCCGCACCGGATACAGCGCCAAACAACGCATGGGTGCATGACGCGCTGCTTGAAAAGCTGCTGGCGGTACTGGAGGGGCCGGTGCGCGCAGGTGTCCAGGCCAGCAGCCCGGCGCCGTTGCAACCATTGACGCTGGAGCGCTGCGCCCGCGATCTGGTGCTGGCCCAGCTAGACCAGCCGCCCTCGGTGGCCGAGTTGTGCCGCCTGCTGGGGGTGAGCCGTCGCACCCTGCAAAACTGCATTCAGCTCACCTGGGGTATGGGGCCACTGGCCTGGATCAACACCTTGCGGCTGAATGCCGTGCGCAGCCGCCTGAAAACGGCTGCATCTGTCACCGAAGCCGCCACCGAGTATGGCTTCTGGCACTTTGGGCACTTTTCGTCAGACTATCGGGCCCTGTTTGGCGAGTCGCCCTCAGCCATGCTGAGCCGACATCGGCACCGGCTGGCATCGTGAAGGGGCAGATGAACCTGCCTGACGCCGCCCGCGTTTGTGGCCCACTGCGGTGTGTGACCGCAAAGGGGGCCAGCACCCGCTGGGCGTTCAGCGTGAAGTTGTGGCCGGGTTTTTCGCTGTAGGTCTGCGCGCCTTCAAAGTCATGAATGGCGGTCTTGATCTGCTCGCCGACTTTTTTATCGGGGCACACCGCGTGCACCGTGTGACCCACGGCCAGCAGTGTCTGAAACGGCACCATGGTTTCGTAGTCTTCACAATAGTCGCCACAAATCATCAAAATCTTTTTCGCTGCCATGTCGGTCTCCGTTGGGGTGGTTGAACAAGGAGACGATTTTTTAACCGGCCGCAGCGGCTTGTGGTGGTAGCCGGTGATGACATGGCAAGTGGCTGAATGCTATAACGTAAAGAGCTACTGACGCTTACTCCATAAGGGCTGGAGGCCAATTTGGCATAAAAATCAAGCCGTCAGCCGGGTCATCGCCTCCTGGTATTTGGCGGCAGTTTTTTCGATCACCTCGCGCGGCAGGTGTGGTGCCGGCGGGGTTTTGCTCCAGGGCTTGCCGGCCACCTGCACAGTCTCCAGCCAGTCGCGCAAGAACTGTTTGTCGTAGCTGGGTGGGTTCACACCCTCCTGATAACTCTCAGCCGGCCAGTAGCGTGAGGAGTCCGGCGTGAGCACCTCGTCCATCAGCACCAGGGTGCCGTCCTGGTCCAGACCAAATTCAAACTTGGTGTCGGCAATGATGATGCCCTTGGCGGCGGCCATCTGGCTGGCGGCCTGGTAAATGTCAATGCTGATGTCGCGGATGCGCCCGGCCAGGTCGGCACCGATCATCTCGACGGTTTTCTCGAAAGTGATGTTTTCGTCGTGCTCGCCCATCTCGGCCTTGGCCGCCGGGGTGTAGATTGGTTCGGGCAGTTTGCTGGCGTTTTTCAGGCCTTCAGGCAGCGGCACACCACAGACGCTGCGGCTTTGCTGGTATTCCTTCCAGCCGCTGCCGGCCAGGTAACCACGCACCACCGCTTCGACCGGAATCGGTTTGAGGCGCTTGACCAGCATGGAGCGGCCCGCCACCTGCGGTACTTCGGCGGCGCTGACCACGCTCTCAGGGGCCTTGCCGGTCAGATGGATCGGGCAGAGGTTGAGGCCGTTGGGGCCGAGCTTGTCAAACCAGAACAGCGCCATTTGTGTCAGCAGCGTGCCCTTGCCCGGAATCGGCTGGCCCATGATCACGTCAAAGG
>JAIFMA010000193.1 GCA_020048795.1 Rhodoferax sp. | reverse complement strand
GGTGCCCAGGGGCCTAAGGCCTGGCCCGCGTCGTCGAGCACCCGGATCAGCGCAAATGCCAAATCGCTGGTTTGGGCCGCCGCCACGTCCACCGGGGGGCGGCGTTTGGCACCGGCAGCGGACAGGGGGAGGTAAGAAAAATCGGTGTCACGACCGGGCCGCCCAGTGGGCTCTGGCACGTGCAGGTGAAGCGTTTGACGCTGAGGCATGAACAGGTCTCCTTGCAAGCTTGTGTCTTGCCAAAAAACGAACAACCCGGTAGGCCGTTTGGCGGGTAAACGGGCGTGCGGGCAGAGCATAGCGGATTTTGGCGATGCAATTCCCCAAAGACAAGCGGGGTTATTTGTACCGTTAAGCTCTGGCCTTTTACAAAAAGGAGAACCCCGTGCTTAATCGTGATCAATCCCAGGATTTCTCAGCCCTGCTGCCGGGGCAAACCACTGAAGATGGTGCCAGTCGGCGCACCGCGCTCAAAGTGGCGCTGGGTGTCGGTTATGCCGCAGCGGCGATGCCGATCATGGCGCAGACCGCCATCAAGACATCGTCCGAAGGCCTGACCTCTGGCGAGAGAATTTTCGACATGGCGGGCTTCTCGGTGCCGTTTTTTTACGCCATGCCCACCGGCAAAAAGAATTTGCCGGTGGTGCTGGTGATTCAGGAAATTTTTGGTGTGCATGAATACATTGCCGACACCTGCAGGCGCTTTGCCAAGGCCGGTTACCTGGCCATTGCCCCCGAGCTGTATGCGCGCCAGGGCGACCCGGCCTCTTATTCCCAAATGGCCAAGCTGATGTCCGAGGTGGTTTCCAAGGTGCCTGACGCGCAAGTCATGGCGGACCTGGATGGCGCGGTCAAATGGGCTGGTGAAAACGGTGGCAACCTGAAAAAAGTGGCGATCACCGGCTTTTGCTGGGGTGGGCGCATCACCTGGTTGTATGCCGCGCAAAGCAAAAACGTCAAGGCTGGCGTGGCCTGGTATGGTCGCCTGGTGGGCACCCCGTCAGAATTGACGCCCAAACACCCGCTGGACCTGGCCGCTGGCCTGAAGGCACCGGTGCTGGGTCTGTACGGTGGGCAGGACGGTGGCATTCCGTTGACCACCATCAACCAGATGAAAGATGCGCTGGCTGAGGCCGGTGCCAAGGGCAATGCAGCAGCCAAAGCCTCTGAATTTGTGGTTTACAAAGATGCGCCGCATGCCTTTCATGCCGACTACCGCCCCAGCTACCGCAAGGACGAAGCCGCCGATGGTTTCCAGCGCGCGCTGGCCTGGTTCAAGACACACGGCGTGGCTTGATGCACCCTGGGTAGCAAGGGGGGTCGGCCAGTTGGCGTGGAAATAAAGCTTCAAAAGACCCTGAATTTCAGGCTAATTGGGCCGTTAAAGAGTGATGAAGATCGCTCAATCCACCATCGCCCTGCAAAGTCAGCACACCAGTGTGTCTTTGCGTTCCCAACAAACCACCTTGCGGGCCTGGGTCGGCAGCCAGCGGCCTGATTTTGAGGGGCGCCGACAACTGCAGGCACCCCAGCAGGGCGTGCAGTTGACGCTGTCGCCCGGTGCGGCGCAGGCGCAAACCGAAAGAACCGACAAGATCGAACAAGCCAACGACGCGGTTCGCAATGACCCGCGCCTGCGCTTGCTGATGGACATGGTGGAAGCCATCACCGGGCGGGCGGTTCGGGTGTTTGATGCTCGCGAGTTGCAGGCCGGGTCAGGCGCTACGGCTGCGCCAAGCCAGCCCCCGCCGGCTGCCGCACCCGCTGATGGCACTGCCGCAGCCAGTGCTAAACCAGCCGGGTGGGGCCTTGAAATCGACACCCAGGAGACGGTGGCAGAGTTTGAAACCACTCAGGTCAGCGCCCAGGGGGTGGTGCAAACTGCCGACGGGCTGCAGATCAGCTTTAGTTTGCAGCTTGAAATGAGCCGCGCTTTTGTGCAGATCAGCAACACCTCGATCCGTGAGGGCGACGCGGTGCGCAAAGACCCGTTGGTGATCAACTTTGGTGGCGCCGGCGCTGAGCTGATGGATACCCAGTTTGCCTTTGACCTGAATGCTGATGGTCAACCAGAAAACATCGCTTTTGTCGCCGGTGGCAGCGGCTTTCTGGCGCTGGACAAAAACGGCGACGGCAAAATCAACAACGGTGCCGAGCTGTTTGGCCCGCGCAGCGGCGACGGTTTTGCCGATCTGGCCAAATACGATCAGGACGGCAATCAGTGGATTGATGAAAACGACGCGGTTTACAGCCAGCTGCGCGTGTGGCAGCGCGATGCCAACGGGCAAGACAGCCTGATTGGCCTGGCCCAAAGCGGTGTGGGAGCACTTTACCTGGGTCGCGTGGCCAGTCCGTTTTCGGTCAATACCGCTAGCAACCAGACGCTGGGGCAAGTGCGCAGCACCGGCCTTTTTCTTTATGAATCAGGTCTGGCCGGGTCGCTGCAGCAGGTGGATTTGTAGGGTTTTCTTAAGTCTTTTCGGCTTGTAGCCCAATATCTGTATGAACAGCACGCTATTTAATCAGGAGTTATTGGTGCCACGCGGATTCAGTAGCTTGTGAGGTGTTCCAGCCGAAAAATCTGGTCTTCCTCATGGCGACCGGTGCTGGCGAAATACTTCATCAGCGTCACCAAATCCATGCCCGTCTTCTGCAAGCCTTGCGCAATACGGCAGTGCATGGCCCAGCCGTCGGCCAGCGCGGTGGCAGCAAAGTCCACCAGTTCTTTTTGGTCGTCTGCAGCCAGATAGGCAATCGAGTTGATGCCGTGCTTGATCAACCCGGCATCGACCGCCTCCTGGCGGCTGACCTTGACGCGGTGCAGGTGCCCGATGCCGCCGGATTGAATGCTGCCACGCGATGCCCGTCCTTGCTCTGAGACTGGCTCAAGCGATCGAGTTCTGCGATTGCTGCGCCTTGAAGAGGAGCATTGGCCAGGGCATCGATCAGGCGGAAATTGGCACCATGACCGACTTGCGAGTAACGCCAGAAGTTTGAAACCCCTTTGCGCATGGGCGACCACCGACAGACAGTTTGACCCTGATCATTTTGCGATGAAGTCAGGATTTTGAACTCTGCCGGATTGTTCAGGGTGGTCTCAATCCGCAAGACATTGAGATGATCGCAAAGCTTGATCGAATGACGTTTCATGCGGAACTTGATGCGCGTGCCTTGGGGACGCTTTTTGCTATCAATGATGACCTCTCCGGCGATGCCGCCATGCGGCTTGCGGCCAAGAAAGCGCATGACATCGGTAGCCCCGAATGCGATGATGGCGGCGGTGCTGAGGTCTTTGTAGATACGCTGCAGATCGGCCTGGAATTTGAAAAGGACATCAGGGGCGATGGAAAGCACGTCAGAGGTTATCAAGTCGATCACCAACTGGCCCTGGATTATTGATGTCTTATCGAAGTGGAAATAGAATTACTCGTTAGCGAAGGGCATAGGTCTACGCAGAGCGGCAAATTCATGCAGGAGTTGGCTGGCTGCACGCGCTGCAGGAAACCCGTCGAGGACATTTTGAAAAATGAAAAGATCTTTTACACACATCGCGGTCAATCAACAGTCACGTGATGTTGCACAAACGAGCAATCGTGCAGCTACCGATCTCACTTGGCCCGCTGCAAATCGCTCAGTCGATTCAAGGCAGCGAGGTTCTCTGCGCACAAGACCCTAAACGGCTTGCTGATGCGCGCATCATCGGATGCCGCCTGCCAAAAAGCCTGTGCGGCGATGCAGGCCTGTGCCCAAGCCTGCCGGTGGGCCGGCATAGGTAGTTCAGGCGCAAACTTCACCGCCGCAATCTCACCTCCCTGCAAAGGTGCAAACATCATCGGCAGCATGTCGTAGACCGGTGCCGCCTGAACGGGAAGGGTGGGTACAAAGCTCAGGTTCCCACGGTGCATGTCAGAGTTTCCGATCAGGCGGCCGAAGGCCCAAATCACCTGAATTTGGTGGACTGCCTCAGGGTTTAGCCATCCCTGCTTATGCATCATGATGGCTGCATCTCCCCAATCTTTACTGGTTGCTGGCAGCAGTGAAGCCTCTAGAGTTTCCAGACTGCACAAGGCACTTCGACCATAGAGACCATGCCGATCAAACCGCTCGACCTCGATATAGGTGCGCCCCTGTGACCGCAGAATTCGACTGTGGGCACTTGGAATGTTAGCGAACGTGCGCAGGGCTTGCAGCGCCAGGTGCTCGCACACCAGAAGATCTGACCACCGCTGCACGGTGTCGGATGTGTCCGCGGCGGTGTATTTAACGATGACGTGCGCGGTCTGGGACCCTGCCAATTCACGCACGGCTGTGAACTTTGGGAACTCCCCCGCTGCACTCGAACCCGCAGCGGCGCCTGCGCTGGCCAGAGAAGCTAGTTTGGCATAGCCCGCTTCAATCGTCGTGTCATCGAATAGCGCCGGTGGTGCGGCCTTGGTCTGCAACCAGCGCTGAAGCGCGGTATCGCCCAGAATCAGGTTGCCGGTGGTGTCGATGCCGTATTGCGTGAGAACGTGGAGCACCTCGTCATCATTCCACTCCTTTGGGTTGGTAGAGATGTCCAGTTGGCCAGCTTGTGCTACAGCAAACTGGCGCCCCAGAAATCCTTGCGGCCTCATGTCCTGCAATGGATACGCAAGGCCGTTGCCCCAGACGCCATTGGCAAACTCCTTGTCCACGACCCAACCCATCGCAGCAACATCGAGCAGTGTTCCATCTGGCTCGGTCAACTGGAGTTCACCGACCTGCGTCGCCTGACCTTGGGTATCAATGGCATAGACAGCGATGTCACCCTGCATCCCACGCAAGGATCGGCGCAGAAAGTAGCGCGTCGAAGAGGTGTGGCCTATGCGAATGATGCCGGCACTCATTTCCTTCAAGATGCGGACCATGGTGGCAGGGCTGACCTGGGCCAGGCTGGCCAACTGGGACGCACGCAGACCAGGATGACGTCGCAGCAGCATCGGCAGTGAATCACGAGCGGATTCGATTCTCGGGCGCATGTTGTGAGTTAAGTTATGACTTGAGTAAGTTTAAGCGTCTTTCATTATTCGCCCAATTGAAAAATGCCAAATATTGAAAATTTATGCATGGTTTATGACGGAAGTTAAAGTGAACACGTTTGGGCTTAAGACGGCTTGTCCAGGTGCCCGCATCCCGCATGGACATTCTGATTCATCATTCATCGGTTCACCACCAGAAACCTCAGCCTTGATGGTAACGTTGGCTGATGGCATGAAGCGCCCAGGACAGTTCGCAAAAGTCCTCGCATCTAGACTGACAAAAACAGGCGCCTGGAGGTGTTAGCTCGGGTCGAAACTGGCCAAATCCGGCCGGCGGCGAGCAACCCAGCAGAAACCAGTTGGGTAAGGTAAAAAAAACTCAGGGTGGCGATTTGGTGGGGTTTCCGTTCTGGCACTATTTACATCGAACCACGGATGAGTACCGGGCAGCCATTCGCAGAAAGATGCGCGCCTACCATGTCTATGTCCAGCTCGGCTGCATCGCGCAAGGCTTGCTGCAGCACTTGGCGATTAACCACACTGCGGAGGTTTGGCGCTGCTTTCGCAGTTGGCTGCGTACCATGAATCCGGCCATGCCGCCCTCTGAGTTGATTGTCGCCAGTGCGCTGCGCACCACCCTCACAGTATTTTTAGCGGTTCCCGCTTTGGCTCCTGACCTGACGAAAATAATGGCCAAATATCGCCGCCATGACCCGCCACCTGAGGAAGAACGGATGGCGGCGTGAACACCACTGGAAAAATTGGCACTGTCGAGGTGGTTTCAGATCATCAGTCACCGCTATGAGCGTGGTGCCACTCTCATCACCACCAACCGGGTTTATAAACACTGGGCAGGTATTTTTAATAATGATGCGGTGCTGACTTCGGCGCTGCTGGATCGGGTCATGCATCACGTGCAGACCGTGCTGATCGAGGGTAAGAGCTATCGCTCCAAGAACCAGGTTGAGCTTTAAAGTGCCGTGGCGCTGATGGTGCTGGGGTGGCACGTCTGCGCTGCCAACTATCGGTTCGGTCAAGCGCTGGCTGATTACAAAAATGGACTCTGGGTGAGTCCCTTTTTGTGCCCTCAATCAGCAAATTCATGCCACCAGGGTTCGTCTTGTCGACATTAATTGCCCGGGACTTGGTACCCAATCACTGGACCAAATCATCCTCGGATAGCGGCAACTGCTATCAATTTATCATGAAATTACCAAACATTTTGAAAACGGCTGAAATTCAGCATGTTGAAACCGGCGGCCACATCAAGCAGCACTTGCGCATCAAGAAGTTTTTGGGCACCAGCGAGAACGCGGTGAAGACGCAAATCTGGTGCGCCATCGCCACCTACGTTT
>JAIFMA010000179.1 GCA_020048795.1 Rhodoferax sp. | reverse complement strand
CGATTCGCAACTGCATGTGGTCGGCGTTGAAGCCTTGTTGCGCTGGCAGCATCCGCAGCACGGTCTGGTACCACCGGGCGAGTTCATCGCGCTGGCAGAAGAAACCGGCTTGATCCTGCCGATCGGGCTTTGGGTGCTGCAGGCGGCCTGCGGCTTGCTCAAACACTGGGAACGCAGCGCAGCGCATTGCGGCCTGCAAATCGCGGTGAATGTCAGCGCGCGCCAATTCCAGCAAGCCGATTTTGTGGCGCAGGTGCATGCTGCCTTGGTTGACAGTGCAGTGATTCCGGCACGGCTGAAACTCGAATTGACCGAAAGCGTGGTGCTGAAAGATGTCGAAGACGCGATTCTGAAGATGACGACGATCAAACAGATGGGCATCTGCTTTTCGATGGACGATTTTGGCACCGGCTATTCATCGCTGTCGTATCTGGCGCGCCTGCCGATTGACCAGCTCAAGATCGACCAGTCGTTTGTCGCCAATCTGCCCGGCAAGTGCAGTGACGAGACGATTGCCCGCACCATCATCACGCTGGGTCGTGAGCTGTCGATGGACGTGATTGCCGAGGGGGTCGAGACCGAGGCACAGCGCGCGTTTCTGCAGTCGCATGGCTGCCATGCCTACCAGGGTTATCTATACAGCCGCCCGCTTGCGCTGGATGCGCTGGACGAATTTTTGAAGGTGAACACCCGAACTGGGCCATCAATGCCGTGTTTTTGCGTGGGAAATATGGATGTCACCGATTGCCAAACTTGATCCGTCTGTCCGCTTTCGCGCCATGCTGGACAACGTGCCGGCGGTGCTGGGTTATTGGAACAAACACCTGCACAATGAGTTTGGCAACCAGGCCTATGCGACCTGGCTGGGTGTTGATCCTGAGCGCATGAAGGGCATGCACATCAGGGACGTGTTGGGCGAAGAGCGTTTTCAACTGAACCTGCCTTATATTGAAGCAGCGTTACGCGGCGAGCGACAGATTTTCGAGCGGGCTATTCCCGCGCCATCGGGCGACCGGATTCGTCACTCATTGGCCGAGTACATCCCGGACGTGACCGATGGCGAAGTACAGGGGTTTTATGTCCAGGTGTCCGACATCACCCCGGTCAAAGAGGCCCATGCAGCCCTGTATGCGAGCGAAGAAAAGCTACGTGGCCTGTTTGATCTTTCGCCGTTGGGCATTGGTTTGTGTGAAATGGACGGGCGCTTCGTCGAAGTCAATGCGGCTTTTTGTCGGATTTGCGGCTACAGCAGTGCCGAACTGGAACGGCTTGATTATTGGGCGCTGACACCCGATGGCTACGCAGCGGAAGAATTGCAGCAAATGGCCTGGTTGCCGTGCAGTTGAATGGGGTGATGGTGACCGGGCCTGACGGTCAACAACGCATCTGGTCGATGGTTGAGGAAATTGGCGAGCGGCGACGCAGGTTTCTTGAGTTGATTCAGGCCAAAGAGATGGTCGAAGTTGCCCACCGGGCCAAGAACGCGTTTCTTGCAGCCATGAGCCACGAACTCCATACGCCGATGAATGCAGTGCTGGGCCTGCTCAATACGCTCAAGGGCACGCCACTGAACTTGCATCAGTTCGATATCGTCGAAAAATCCGAAAACGCCGCCAAATCGCTGCTGGGCCTGCTGGACGAGGTGCTGGAATACGCCAGTGTCGAATCTGGCAAACCGACGCCGCTGGCGCAGCCGTTTCGGCTCGGGCAGTTGCTGCGTGAACTGGCGGCGAGCTTGTCAGCCAACAGGGTCTCTGAATCGGTTGAGGTGCTGTTTGATGTCGAGCCCAGGCTGCCCGAAGTTGTGTCTGGCGATAGCTTGCGGCTCAAGCAGGTACTGATCCATTTGGGCAACAATGCGGTCAAATTTACCACCGCAGGCGAGGTGGTGGTGTCAGTCCGGCTTAAAGGGCTTGAGGACGAGGTCGCAGTGCTTGAGTTTGGCGTGAGCGACACCGGGTGCGGCGTTGCGGCCAATCAGCAGGAGCGGATTTTTGAGGCTTTCACCCAGATCGACGCGTCAGCAACGCGCCCTTTGGTTGGCGCTGGCTTGGGTTTGACGGTCAGCCGGCGACTGGTGGAACTGATGGGTGGAACGCTACAGGTTCAAAGCACGCTGGGCGTGGGCAGCAAGTTTTTTTTCAGTTTGCCACTGCGCGTTGTCTTGCCGGTGCCACAAGAGCTGCAGTTGCCGCGGCCCGCCTTGCCACCGGCGCTGGAAGTCCTGGTGGTGGACGACAATGCCTTGGCTTGCCGTTTGATGGTGGGGCAGTTGCAGGTCATGGGTGTTGCCGTGACAGGCGTTGACAGCGGCGTGGCCGCCCTGCAACGGCTACAAAAGCGCTGTCAAATGCCGGTGAGCCCGTTCACCGTGGTGCTGCTGGACTGGCAAATGCCCGGGATGGATGGCTGGGAAACTGCCCGCCAGATCAAGGCGCTGGACTTTGGCGCACACCGCCCGCCACGCCTGATCATGGTGAGTGCCAATGGCCGCGACCAGTTGGCCGATCGGACCGAGCTTGAGCAGGCACGCGTGAGTGGTTTCTTGACCAAACCGTTCAG
Source organism: Rhodoferax sp. (assembly GCA_020048795.1). GTDB lineage: Bacteria > Pseudomonadota > Gammaproteobacteria > Burkholderiales > Burkholderiaceae_C > Rhodoferax. The sequence goes on along the minus strand of JAIFMA010000179.1, from coordinate 7,973 downwards.
CGCGGAGATGTTGCTTGAAATCATTGCCCAGGCTTGTGAAGGCTTTGCGCCGAATAAACTGTGCCCGCCAGGCCAGGGGCAACCCGGTCTGGCGCAGATGCGAATTTTGGTGGTGGAAGACAATTTCATCAACCAGATGGTGGCAAAGGAACTGCTGAGCCGCGAGGGTGCGCTGGTGGCCGTGGCTGACAATGGCCAGCTCGGTGTCGAGGCCGTGGCCAGCGCCGACCCGCCGTTTGATGCGGTGCTGATGGACTTGCAGATGCCGGTGCTGGATGGCTTTGCCGCCACCCGCGCCATTCGCCAACAGTTGGGGCTGACCGGTTTGCCGATCATTGCCCTGACCGCCAATAGCCTGGCCGAAGACATTGCCATGTGCCATGCTGCGGGCATGAACGACCATGTTGGCAAGCCGTTTGAGCTAGGAAAGTTGGTTGCCTTGCTGCGCCGCCATGCCGGTTGGACAGAGCACCCGGGGGCGGAAAACAAGTCAGTGCAGGCAGCCCCGCTACCCACCCGTATTGTGCCAATGAATTTGCACGAGGTGGCAAAGATCGATTTGGCCCGAGCCCTTGATTGGGTGGGCAGCGACACCACGCTGTATCGGCGGTTTACCCAAAGCTATTTGCAGGATATTGCAGGCTACGCTGACCGGCTGGCACAACACTTGGCACGCCGCGAGCAAAAGGATGCGGCGCGCATCATGCACACGCTCAAAGGCCTGTCGGTCACAGTGGGTGCCAATCAACTGGCCGACTTTGCCGCAAAAACCGAGATGCAACTGAAACACGAGCTGCTGGACCCGCAGAGTTTCGCCGATCTGGTGCAGCAAACCCGCGACGGCATCAACGCTGTCAGCGCTGAACTGCGATTGATCCTGAAGACCATCAATGCCACAGTGGATTAACAAGGGGGCGGATCAGGTCCAGCTCGTGGCTCGATCAGTGTGTCAGTTGGTGAGCCAGTGCATCGGCGAATGGCTGGACTCGCTACCGGGTAGGCCTGCGTGGCCGACCCTGACAGTCAAGGAATAACAAAACTGTCCCGTCGCTCGCATTCCGGGGGTTCGCCAAAGCCTGTCGAGCGGACTTTTTGGTCCTGTGCAATCTCCACTTGAAACCACTGGCAGAAGTGGTTCTCGAAACGATAGCTCCACACCACACCCCGTGAACGCCCCAATCCTTGAATATGACTGGGTCGCCCTAGCCGCTGACTGACCTCATCCTGAGCCATGCCTGGGACAATTTGATTGAAGTTCGGCTCGGTCAAAACTTGCTCGGCTCTGGTGGCGTAGCCGGCAGCATCCAAGTCAACAAACCAGGTGTGGTGGCCCATGGGTCCGCGGGGAAACTCCAGGCGCGTACCTGTGGGCAACCCCCGCTGCCTATCCGGCTGGCCCATCCGGGCAATCAATTCGTCGCGTCTGATACCAGCCAAGTTGGTAGGCGGCGCATAGCTGCTGCAGGCGGTCAGCAGCGAAAGACCCGCTAGGCTCAAATGTGCAAAACGCATGGCATCGACTCCAGATTGACTTCAATTCGAAACATTTGGACCGACTTTGGACTCGCAAGTTCAAGCCGACCTGCCTATTTCAAACCAATATGGCTCCCTTTCGGTGTGCTGCCTGTCATCCTGATAGGGCACCGAGGCTTCACTTTCAATCTTCGCGTTTACCGGCATCAGGCCGTTCTGATGATTGACCGGAATGGCAGGACCGGCGAAGTAACAGGGCGGCTTCGCTGCTGCCGATCTTGTTGCCGAATTCGGCGATGGCATGGTGTTCAAATTCCAGGCTGGTGATGCCTGGCAAGCCAAAATCAAGCACAGCGCCCCGCCACCTTCAGTTACACCAATGCAATGAATACCGTTTATCAAGAAAAGCAATGCTAGGCGCAGAGCGCGCCCTCGTGCTTCAGCACGACACGCAGCTTTGCTGCACAAGCGATTTGCAACGACGCAGTGCGCCCAAAGCTGGCGAGCCAAATGTGCATGTTATTTGTGGACAAGCCCTCAGTAGGCACCGCGGGGGGGCAACCCGAACATTTTCCGAAACGTGTTTTCGGACATCAACTCGCCAACATACAGGCCGAGGCCGGAAGTCCAATCCTCCTCTCCGGTATCCTTTTTGGTGCCGGTCACATGGTGGAGCGAGTGGATCAGTTCGTGGGCAAGAACGATGAATGACTGCGTCGCCTCGCCTTTGCTGGTCAGAATTTGGGCGTTGGTAAATCGCATGAGCGAGACGGTACCGGTTCCGTCGGTTGCCGCCATCGGATCCATGGCTTCGGCGTTACTGCCACCCGCAGGGTGGTAGGGGCACCCGGGCACGTTGTGGTGCGCTTGCGTTGAGACCTTTAGTGACTTTTCCATGCCATTCCCGGTCCAATCCATCTTGAAACCCGATTGCGTATAGGCCATTGAGGTGGGAATCATCATGACATTGATGCCTCTGGCGAATTTGACCTTTCTCCCTTCCTCGTTGATCGCTCTGGTGGGGGCTCTGGATCGGGGGCGTGCGGCGTTGATGCTGGCCAACAGCGTCCTGCCGATTTCCTTGCTGGCAATGCGACGCAAATCCTCCAGCACATTCGAGACGAAGAATGGCTTGGCCACCGGATCGTACTGAACACCGAAGCCAGGAAACTCTGGCAGTTTGGCTCTTGTCATGGACATTTTTGTTAATCCTCAATTGGTATGAAAACCAGGTTTACATCCTGGGGCAATAATGGAAACTCATGCTTGGCAAAGACACGCATCGAACTGCCAAGCAGCTAATATATTAATCTACGTAGCGCCGCCTGAAGTGCTGCCGTAGATCAAACAATCTGATCATCTTTGCCGCCCGACGGATAGGAAATTCAACCGCATGAGGGCAGGTATGGCACGGGTTTTAGGTTCCCAAGCGTCTGTGACTTGTGCAGTTTGAGCCGTCACGGTAGCTCAATGGTGCCCACCGCAGTTCGGACACAGCAACGGGAAGACTTCGTAGATGCGGGCAATCAACACCGCCCACAGGTAGAGTGCTATTTGGCAATTAATGCTTGCACATGCGCGTCATGGCACAGTGTCTATTTCAGATTCTCACAGACTGTGGCGTTGGCCAGGCCAGCACTGGCAGGCCTTGGTGCTGCCAGCTTCAGTGCGACACGGCGACCGGAAAATCAGGGATGCCCTGCGGCACGATGGTGACCGGCGACTGCGTGCCACGGGTCAGAGCCTTGACCCGTTCCGACACATAAAGGTCAAGCATCTTGTGCGTGACCCGGCCAGTTTGCGCCAGGTCGGCCTTGCCACTCATGCCTTCAATCACCGCCCGGGTGAAGGCACCGTTGCCCCACTCGGTCGATTCTTGCGCCGATTGGCGACCCGTCGATGCGGCAAAAACGATCACGCCATTTTCGGCACTGGCCAGTTCGTTGACTACCGCTGTCAGGTCTTTGCCGATGGATCGCCGTCCGGTGCCCAGCACATTGCCTGAATGGCAGGTGTCAATGAAAAACAGCGCCTTGCCAGGCAGCGATGAGAGCGTGTTTCTGATCTCGGTAAAAATCACGCCAGTGCGCTTGAGTTTGTCGATGTCGGTGTCCTGGGGCAGATAGTAGTAAACCCCGTCACTGTCGTTGACACCATGCCCGGCCATGAAAACCACGCCGACATCGCGTGCCGTCATCTCGCGCCGAATCCACTCCAGACCATCCAGAATATCGTCACGCCGGGCCGTGGCATCGGTCAGCAGCTTGACCTCAACCTTGCGGTAGAGCTGGTTTTCCTGCCGCTTGAAGACGCTTGCAAAGTCACCTGCATCCTTGGCCGCAAAGTCGAGCTGGATTTGTTTGTTGAGGTACTTGCTGACACCGATGGCCAAAACGTAAAGTGCAGGCCGCAAATCTGCGGCTGCCGCTGGGCTCGAGGGTGCTGGCTTCAGGGCAGTGGACTGGGATGCCGGGGTTGGGCTGCGACTGGGATCGGCCCAGCGCAAACGCAGCACAGCAGGTGTCGAGTAACCATTGCGACTTTCGGCAAACAGCATCAGCTCGGCATCTGCGCCGGGCAGACGGATGCGTTGTTGATAGTGCAGTTCCTGCACTCCTGCAGCACTGTTGCGCGTGTTGCTGGCCAGCAGGCTGGCAGCCGGCAAATCAAACAGGCTGCCGTTCAGCCGCGCACGCAAGCGCAGCGCAGGTGCGCCAGCCGGGCTGTTGATGCTGACGCGCAAGGTGATCTCGGTATCGCTGAAACTGTCGCCATCTTTGGGCGACAGCACGCTCACCACTGGCGGTGTTTGCTGCTCAATGGCAGTGCTGGCCAGCACCGGGGCGGTTTCAGGGGCGGCCAGGGTGCCGACTGGACTGGCCGTAGCGAGGCGCTGCGCGAGATCAAAATCGGCGTTTGCCAGCACCTGGGCGATGACCTCCGGGCGGAAATACCGGGCACGAAAACGTGAGCCAGGGAAAAAATCCGCTGCACGCGCTGGCCCCCGATCCAGTTGCCAGCCAAACAGGTCTTCGCCGCCAGGGCTGGCGCTGTAATAGCCCGGTGCAGTCCAGGCAACCCAGCGCTTGCCATCGGCGTGCAGCAGCAGGGCCAGCATTTCAAGCCCGTCGCGGCTGCGATACCAGCGTACCGTGCCGTCGGCAAAAGCCGCCATGACCCAGCGCCCGTCAGCCGAGACATTGACCTGCCAGGTGGTGGCGGGCACCGCCACGCGCCACTGCTCGGTGCCAGTGCGTTGGTAGTAGCGCAAATAGGCACTGGTGCCCAGCGCAAAGCCCGAACTGTCAGCCGCGACGGCGGCAGTCATCGACACTTCGTTGTCGGTCAGGGCCAGCAAGCGGCGGTTAAGTTTGGGCTGCCGGCTCTCAAACCAGTCTTCCAACAGCAGCTCGCGGCCACCATCCCGGGCCGCCGTCCAGGCCGCTTGTGGGCTGGTCCATTGTGCATTGGCAACATCAAACGCTGCTGTTTCGAGCGTACCGGTCTGGCGCCTAAAGCCAAAAGAAAACGCGCTGCCATCTTTGGCCACCCGAAAATCGCCGCGTTTGCCGCGCAGATCGGTTAAACCGCTGGCAAAAATTCGGGCGGGTGCGGTGTTGCCGCCGGTGCCTGTGACGGCTGGTCCGGCTAACCAGCCCCAGGTGGCATCGGTGGCGGCAAACAGCACTCGCCCATCGGCCAGGCCGTGCAGGCCAACCACGCTGTTGCTGGCGAGGTTGACATCACTGAAGCCGCCGCGACCAGCATCCGACCAACGCCGCAGTGCGTAATGGCCACTGCCGCGACTCCAGGTGCCAGCGGCCAGCAGTTCACGACCATCAGCCGACCAGGCGACTGCGGTCAGGCTGCCGTTGTCGATGTCTTTGACATCGGGCCGGTAGGCGGTCTGCAGCGTGCTGGCATCCAGCACCAGCAGCGCCGGGCGGTCTGAATGACTCAGGGCAATGTGCTTTGCATCGGGTGAAAAGGCGATGCCAAAGGGGGCTGAGCCAACGGTCGGCCGGGTGCTTTGCAGCAGTTTCAGGCGCTGTTGACCGACATCGTACAAACGCACCAGGCCGTCCTGACTGCTGGTGACCAGCCGACTGGAATCGCCAGAGAAACTGGCGCCATAAGATTCGCCCTGATAACTGCTGTCGCTGTCGGCTTCACGCAGCTTTTGCCAATCGGTGCTGCCGGCAAAAAGGCGCACGCCATGGTTGCCCCACAGACTCACCAGCAGCATCTGGCCATCGGGCGAAAAACTCAAGCGTGTGATGATGTTGGGCAGGCCAGTGATGCGCTGCAGCAGGTGGCCGGTCGCGCGCTCAAACAGATACACATCGTTTTCTGCTGACCAGCCGCCCACGGCGACATAGGCACCATTGCCGGTGATGGCCGCTGCGAACAATTTGCCGTTGTTGCCAGCACCGGCAGGGGGGCGCAGCGTTTGCCGCAAGCGGCCATCGCTCAGATCCCAGATGCGGGCGGTTTTGTCTTCGGCGGCAGTCACTGCATAGTGGCCTGCGCCATCCACCGCCAGTGCACGAATGGGGGCGCTGTGCGCGCCGCTGTCAATGCGCAGCAAGGGTGCAGTCGGGGTCTCGACAGCCAGCGTGGCGCTACAACAGACCCAGGTCAGCAAACCGAGCAGCAGGCACCTGGCGCGCATGCCGGTCGCCCTAGCAAGGCCCGGGTTTGAACTCAATGCGCCGATCCAGTGCATCTGAGGCATCCTCCCGTCCAGTGGCCACCAGCGCCTGCTGCGATCCGTAGCCCCGCGTGTTGATGCGGGTTGCCAAAGCCTGGCGTTCAGCGACCATCCGCTGTTTGACATATTCGGCGCGCTGGAGCGAGAGTTTTTCGTTCATGGCTTCCAGACCACCGCGCCCGGTATGCCCACTGAGTTCGAAACAACTGCTCCTGGCCTTGGCCGTCAGATCGGACTGGATGGCCAGTTCCTTGATCCAGCCCTCATAAGGACTCTCGTTCTTGGCAAGGATGACACTGCCTGGCTGAAAATTGAACTTGACGGCCAGCCGTTGGGCATTCAGGCCACGCTGTGCCATCTGGGCAAATGTTTTCATGGCCGGCTCGCGTCGGCCCAGCTTCAGGTTGGACAGATAAATGCCGGTAAGTACGCGCGGCTGGTCGCCAGTCTTGCTGCGCAGCAGGGCCGAAAACTGGGCCAGCGACTCCTTGTATTGCTTGTTGTTGTAGGCATGGGTGGCCTCTGCGATGCCGACCACCGACAGCACTTTGTCGAGATAGTCGGGGTTGATCGGGTCGCCGGCCTTGCTGCCCTGGCAGGTCTTGATGTAGCCCTCGACGATCTTGTCATTGACCCACAACGGTGCATCGCGGAAATAAGGCAGCGGGCTCGGATCAACCCCGGCGGTCTGGGAACGGGCAAAACCCTTGCTGACAATTTTGCCGGTCTTCAGGTCGGCCAAGGCAAAACAAACCCGATAGGCATCGCGCTCACCCTCGCCCTTGCCTTGCAGGTTAATCGGGGTGAAGGTGCCGATAAACACCAGCGGCAGGGCCGCCACATTGGCGGCATTGAGGGGCTTGATCTGGAACTTGGGAAACTCGCTGCTGACCACGCTGACCAGGCGTTTGCCAATGGCTTCGGTGGCCACGGACTGCATGCCGGTGCTACCGTCAACCAGCGGGTCAATCACGACGCTGATCGGCTGGTCGGAGGTGATCTGGGCCTTGCCAAACAGGTCGCGTGCTGCCATCAGCACGGCTTGGTCATGGGGCAGTGCCACCGGCGGCGGTGGCGCGGACGCGGCACTGACAGGCGCTGGCTGGGCGATGACTGTCGCGGCCGCCTCAAGCTTGGTTTCAGGTGCGGCACAACTCGCCAGCAGCAACCCGATACCCAGCGCTGCAACGTAGCCGCTGGTGCGCCGCAGAGGGCAGGAAGTTTCGCAAGAACTTGAATTCATGAACATGGTGAGCCCCTTGAAGATGGTTGTCAGCACCAACGCCAGTCAACCGGGTCAATGACTGTCCGAAGACTGGCCGAAACTTTAGCAGAATAGGTGCCTGGCTGTGCAGGTATTGAAAGCATCTTCGCGCTGGCCATGGATGGCCGGGTCATACTGCTTGCGCCGCCCGACCTGCTGAAAGCCCTGCGCCTGATAAATCTGGATGGCGCGGCCGTTGCTGGCCCGGGCTTCCAGCCATAGCCATGACACTCCCTGGCCACGCGGCCACAGCGCCAGCGCGTCCATCATGACCCGTGCCCAGCCCTGCTGCGGGTACTCTGGGGCCACTGCAAGCTTGAGCAGATGCACTTCTTCAAAACCCTTCATGGCGACAAAATAGCCCAGCGAGGCCTGCCAGGCTTGCAGCAACTGGGCCTGGACCGATAAAGGATAGGAAATTCAACCGAACGTGGGCAAGTATGGCAGGGGTTTTAAGTTCCCAAGCGTCTGTGACTTGTGCAGTTTGGGCCGTCACGGTAGCTCAATGGTGAGACTTCTGGCGAA
>JAIFMA010000174.1 GCA_020048795.1 Rhodoferax sp. | reverse complement strand
AGGCTGCGCGCGAAGAGTTTGGCCTGGCCCAGTCGGATGCACCCGTGCACCCGTCCGACCGCGACGCTGAAGTTGCTGCTTTTTCAGGAGCTGACTACGCAGATAGCACAAGGGCCAAGGCCGAAAATGATGCTGAAGAAGCGGCTTTTCAGACCGATCTCGCACCCAATTGGGAGGGTGATGGCAGTGTCAGCCTGGCACCCGACGACAGCGAATGGGGCGGCGAGGCGCGGGCCCACGGCAACAACCTCAGTGGGGACGAAGACATGGATGCCACCGAGTTGGCGCGCAACCATGAGACGCTGCAAAGTTTTCTGCACCGCCAGGCATTGGCGCTGCGCCTGAATCCACAAGACAGTGCTGCCCTGCGTTTTTTGATCGAGTCGCTCAACGATGACGGTTATCTGGAAGATGATCTCGGTGATCTGGCGCGTGGTCTGGCCGGCCCCGATGATCTGGAGCAAATCGAAGACCTGGTGCACCATTTCACGGTGGCGCTGGGGCTGCTGCAAAGTCTGGAGCCGACCGGGGTGGGGGCGCGTAGCCTGGCCCAATGCCTGAGCCTGCAACTCAAAGCCATGCAGCAGGACGCTGCCACGGACGTGGATCCGTCGGTGCTGGCGGTGGCCTTGCGCATCTGCGCGCAGCCGATGGATTTGCTGGCGCGCCGTGACATCAAGCATCTGCTGCCCCTTTGCGGCGGGTCTGACGCTGCGGTGCGTGCGGCCATCACCCTGATTGGTCGGCTTGAACCCAAGCCGGGGCGGCGTTTTGTCGATGTTGAGCGCAATATCGTGGTGCCCGATGTGCTGGTGGTCAAGCTCGGCGCGGGTGCCAGCGTCAAGTTCCAGGTACGGCTGAACCCTGATGTGATGCCGCGACTGCGCGTGCATGATATTTATGCCAACGCGCTCAAAGGCCATAAAGCCACTGGCAATGAAGCCGCCAACGTGCTGGCCTTGCAGCAGCGCCTGCAGGAGGCGCGCTGGTTCATCAAAAACATACAGCAGCGTTTTGACACCATCTTGCGTGTCAGCTCGGCCATCGTGGAGCGACAAAAGAGCTTTTTCGTCCATGGCGAACTGGCCATGCGGCCACTGGTGCTGCGTGAAATTGCCGACGAACTCGGCCTGCATGAATCAACCATCAGCCGGGTTACCACGGCCAAATACATGGCTACGCCTTACGGCACCTTTGAGCTGAAGTACTTCTTTGGTTCGGGTCTGGGAACCGAGTCGGGCGGCAATGCATCGAGTACCGCGGTGCGCGCCCTGATCAAGCAGTTTGTCGCCGCCGAAAGCCCGAAAAAGCCGCTCAGCGACAACCAGATTTCGGACATGCTCAAAGAGCAGGGCATCGAATGTGCCCGGCGCACCGTGGCCAAATACCGCGATGGCCTACGCATTGCATCGGCCTCACTGCGCAAAGAATTATGAGACTTTGCGGGACAGACCAACATTTGCGAAGCAAATTTGCTCTGTCCCCAACATTTTGAAAAACAAACCCAACTCACAGCCCGCCAAACCGCAGTGGGGGCGAGCTGGGCAGCCAGTGCCAACGAAACTTATTGCAGCAAACCCAGTACTTGCTGTGGCGCCGCATTGGCTTGCGCCAGCATGGCGGTGTCGGCCTGGCTGACGATATCACGGCTCAGATTGTTGGACAAAGCACTGGCAGACCCGGCATCCAAACTGATGCCTCGGAGGTTGAGCCCTGCCGCGGGTGCTGTGTCATTCGGAGTCACAACCTTGCCCCTAACCAGAAGGCCAGCACCACCAAAGGTCAGGCCGCTCAAAACACTGTCAGATCCTTTGGACGTGCTAACGTCAGCCTGATTCAGCGTATTACTTAGTACGTCCTTGACCTTCGCCACGTAGCTCTCTTGACCACGAGTATCTACAGATTGAATGAAGTTGGTCAATTTGTCGCGAGCCGCACTAAATTCCTGTTGAAGTGTTGCTCGGGAGCTGTCTGTGGAATCCCTCGAAACCGCCTCAATGCCAGACCATATTTCAGACAGTTGCTTTGACACTTCGTTAAAGACGTCTTGCGATACTTTGCCGTAGGCTGTTTGCATGACCGCAGCGCCTGTTGCCCCGGAGCTGCCTGCCTTCTTGCCCATCGAGTTTGAATCTACCGCCTGGTTCGAAAGCTGCTGGGCTTGGTTTGATATGGTCAGCTTGGTTGCGTTTGCACCGTTGGCGCTGTTCATTTGGTCACCGGTGCCCAAATTGGCAGACATCAAGCGATTTGACCGGCGCAGTCGCGTTGACGCATTCTGTGCGGCAATTTGATTGTTGCTGGAAATGCCTATTGAACCAAGAGTTGCGGTAGCCATGACTTTTTCCTGAAAATGAACCGACCAACCCGCCGGAGGGTGGCATCCAGCGGCTGGCTGGTGTCAACGGGATATGACTAACCACTTTAGCCACGCCCTACTGCGATGTCAATGCATAAGTGTTAAAAAAGCGTATAAAAAACCTCTTTTTCTTGGCTTATGGTTGATGCTGTCATGGGTGTCTTGGGGTGGATTGGCGCTGATGGCTGCCGGGTGTGCCGGGCACTGCGCAAGGGGCGCAGCCGATAATGTCTGCCACCGATACTGACTATGAACCAACTGCAACTGTTCCTGCCCTGCGCCGCCGGCGTGGAAGACTACCTGGCGCCTGAGGTCTTGCGCATCACCGGTCTGCCGCCCGGCTGTATCACCAAGCAGCGCGGCGGCGTGGCGGTGCGCACCTCATTTGTGCACGCCATGCTGCTCAATCTGTACAGCCGCCTGGCGCAACGCGTGCTGGTGCTGCTGAGTTACACCGAATACCGCTCTGAGCAGGATTTGTACCGGGCCGCCACTGAGGTGGCCTGGGAGGCCTGGTTTACCCCGCGTGAGAGCATCAAGGTTGAAATTACCGCCCAGCATAGCCCGCTTAACAGCCTGAACTTTGCCGCGCTCAAAATCAAGGACGCGGTATGTGACCGCTTTCGCGTCAAGGCCCAGGGCGTGCGCCCCGATGTCAACACCCAGTGGCCCGACGTGCGCATCTATGCCCACCTGACCACCGACAGTTGTTCGCTTTACATCGACACCTCGGGCGAGGCGCTGTTCAAACGCGGCTGGCGCGTGGACAAAGGTGATGCCCCGCTGAAAGAAACCCTGGCCGCCGCCATGCTGGCCGCCACCGGCTGGCTCGACGGCGAGGCCGACCTGCACCCGCTGTATGACCCCTGCTGCGGCAGTGGCACCATCGTCATCGAAGCCGCCCAGATGGCCTGCAACATCGCCGCTGGCAGCTTGCGCCGCTTTGCCTTCGAGAAATACCTGCCGTTTCAAAAGCCTGTCTGGGATGCTATTAAACATGAAGCTGCTGGCGCAGTGTGCATGCCCGCTGCAGGCCAAAAACCTATTATCTTTGGCAGCGACGTGGCACACCGCATGGTGGATTTTGCCCAGCGCAATGCCGAACGCGCCGGGGTGGCTGGGGTGATTGAGTTTCGGGGTGGTGATGCCTTGCAGCGCCTGCCCCCGATCGATGTGGCCGGCACGGGCGGCGGCATCATGCTGCTGAACCCGCCTTATGGTGAGCGTATTGATGTCGGCGGCGTGGCGCGCCCTGAGCGGCACGGCCGTCCGGAGCGCACACCCAGCCGTGACCACGGATTGATCCACCCAGAGCGGCAAGCGCCGCTGTCTGGCACCAGTTATGAAGACGATGCCACTGACGGCCCGCAGGCACCAGCCGGTCGCTTTGGGGCCCGCGAGCTGCCTCAAACCGACAACGGCGGTGAATTTTTCAGCCAATTGGCGACCCACTGGAAGAAAAACTACAGCGGCTGGACCGCCTGGCTGCTGACCCCCGACCTGAAACTGCCCGGCAAGATGCGCCTGAAAGAGTCGCGCCGGGTGCCGATGTGGAACGGCCCGATCGAATGTCGGCTGTTTCGCTTTGACATGGTGGCCGGCTCAGCGCGAGTGCCTGGCACCAGCCAACCCGCGCTTCCGACCCGGGTTACTCCGCCATGAAACACCTGCTCCCCAAAGAAGCCTGGGCACTGCTGCAGCAAGACCCGCAAGCCGTGTTGATTGACGTGCGGATGAAGGTCGAATTTGACTATGTCGGCCACCCGCCCGATGCCATCAACATTGCGTGGTACGAATTCCCCAGCGAAGAGCCTGATGTGCCGGCCTTTCTGGCGGCCGTGCAGGCACAAGTGCCCGACAAAAACCGCTGCATCGTGCTGCTGTGCCGCTCTGGCAGCCGTACCGTCAAGGCCGCCCGCGTGCTGGATGCGGCCGGGTTCACCCAGGTCATCAATGTGCTGGATGGTTTTGAAGGCGAATTGGACGACGACTTGCACCGTGGCACCGAAACCGGCTGGCGCTTTTGTGGCTTGCCCTGGGTGCAGGCTTGAGCGCTGTGCGTGGCTTGGTGCTTGACACCAACATCGTGCTCGACATGTTTGTTTTTCAGGATCCGGTGACCGATGCCTTGCGCCAGGCGTTGGGTGATCAGCACTGGCACTGGATCGCCTCGGTGCCCATGCGCGACGAACTGGTACGGGTGCTGAGTTATCGCCAAATTGCCCGGCGCCTGGCCGGCGCGTCGGCACCAGACTTGGCGCAGCCCGCGCACGCCACAACCCTGGCTGGCGTGCTGAGCCGGTTTGACAAACTGGTGCACATCGTGCCGGTTGCGGCCAAAGCCGGCGTCACCTGCAAAGACCCCGATGATCAGAAATTCATCGACCTGGCGGTGGCGCACCAGGCGCTGCTGCTGAGCAAGGACAAGGCCGTGCTGTGCCTGAAAAAACGGCTGCTGGCGCTGGGTGTTGACACCGCGCAAGCCGTCCAATACAGCATGCTTGCCCCGCCTGGCCAGCGCCTGTCTTGAGGATAAAAAACGCCTTCAGCGCTTTACCAGTAAGCGCCAGCAGCTATCTTGTTAGAAGCATACTTTGACGCTTCAAGGGCTAACCCAACCCGGCTGGCAACAGCCACAGCACTTGAAACGGATAGGAAGTTCAACCGCATGAGCCCAAGTTCCGCACCCTGGAATCGCCCTCCAGCCACGTGAACCCTCGATAAGCCGCCCGGTGTGCCAAATTCACCACCAGAAGTAGTCTGTCGACCTCTTGGTCTGGCGCGGGTTGCGCTGCCAGATCCCAGTCCGGCTCGACCACAACACCGTCACCCATCTGCGCATCACCGTCATCCCACAACGGCGGCCCGCGTGCCGGGGCGATATGCGGGGGTTGTGAGATCTGCGCTGTGGGTGATTGAGAGGCGATCACGCGCATCTGCCCAACGCAGTTCGAACACAGCCAGGGGAAGACTTCGTAGATGCGGGCAATCAACACCGCCCACAGGTACCTGTATCTGGGTGAAGACGAGCGCGACCGGCATTGGCGCTTTCAAAAGGACGGCGATGAATTCAGCCTGGGCATCAGTGGCCGCTACGTGGCCAACCACAGCGAGCTGCGGCTGGATGGGGCGTTGCACCACCTGGGTATCGCCAGCCTGCCCGAATGCACCGCAGCGCGTGCGCTGGCAGACGGGCAACTCGAAAGCGTGCTGGCCGACTGGCAGCTGATGACCGGCACCGCCTGGCTGCTGTACCCGCCCAACCGCTATCTGGCCGCCAAGCTGCGGGTGTGGATTGACCATGTGGTGGCCGGGATCTGCAACTCGAAGTCTGGTAACACAGAAGCATTGGCTCGCAAAATATCAGTTTCCAGTTTTTGCCAGCCACCGCGCGGGGCGTATCAACCGCGCCAATCCAAGTGTTATTGGTCTGTAGCGCTTATTCAGTCTGCGCTAGCAGCTATCAAACTTGAACATAGGTGAAATTTGTCAGGCGGCCAATGCAAACCGTTCATCTAGCGCCGCGCGCAAGGCTTTTAGCGTTACAGGGGCTGAATCGGGGTCAATGGCGGCACGCAAAGCGGCATTGATCAGCGTCTGGTAACCCTGTCCTGATGCATCGCCACGGGCGCGAAAAACCTCAATCACATCGTCATCAAGCATGATGGTGACGCGGGTTTTGCCCGGGCTTTGAGCCACTGCACCGCGCTTGGCGGTGCTGAAATCGTATTCTTTACGCATA
>JAIFMA010000051.1 GCA_020048795.1 Rhodoferax sp. | reverse complement strand
TGCGCCGCCCGTGGTGCTGGCGGCGCTGCGCGAGCTGACCGAAAGTGGCAATGCCTCGCTGTGGACCGAGGTGCCGCCGCTGGACCTGTTGCTGCAAGCCGGTGCCACGCCCGGGCAAACCCGGGTTACGCCCGATGATGATTTTGTGGTGCGCCGCCGCCAAACTGGCGACGATACCCTGGCAGCCCGGCTGGCTGCTGCTGCCGGCGGGGTCGCACTGCAACCGTTGCCGCAGCATGAGGCGGATCTGATTGGCTACGCCGGCACACGCGGTACCTTTGACACCCGCTCTTATTACCAGGCGCTGGAGCCGGGCCTGCTGCCGGCGGGGTTTTTCAAGGACAAGATCGTGCTGATTGGCCGCTCGGTACGCACCGCCAGCGAGCTCGGCAAGTCACAGGCCGACATGTTCAATTCGCCTTTTGCGGTGTTGGATCATGAGGATCGGCTGTTTCCGGGGGTAGAACTCCAGGCCAATTTGCTGGCCAACCTGATGCAGGGTGGCGGCATCCGCAGCCTGGAGCAGCACTGGCAGCTAGCCCTGGTGCTGACGCTGGCCCTGGTGCTGGCGGGCTTGTCCGGGCGGCTGCACCCGGGGGTGATGGCAGCCTTGACGGCCGGTCTGGCCGCGGGTGTCTTGCTGTTGTCACTGTGGCTGTTTGCCGCACAACGGGTCTGGCTGGCCCCGCTGCTGCCGGTGCTGACGGTCGTCACCCTGTATGGTGCCGGCCTGCTGCTGAACTATCTGGTCACGCGTCGGCGGGCGACACAAACGCGCATGATGTTTTCGCAATATGTTCCGCCCGAGGTGGTGTCGCGCCTGGTGGAAAACCCCGAATTGCTGAAACTCGGTGGCGAAGTGCGCGAGCTGACCCTGATGTTTACCGATCTGGCCAATTTCACCGCCATGTCGGAGCGTCTGTCGGCACCCGAGACCGTCGAGGTGTTGACCGAGTACTTCAATGTGATGACCGCCATCATCCACCGTTATGGTGGCACGGTGGACAAGTTTATTGGTGATGCAGTGATGGCCTTCTGGGGCGCACCGCTGCCCGATGCGCAGCACGCCGAACATGCGGTGCGCGCCGCCATCGACATGCAGCAGGCCATGCAGGGGCTGACCGAGCAACTGGTGTCGCGCGGCTTGCCCAGCATCAGCATGCGTATTGGGGTTCACACCGGCCGGGTGGTGGTGGGCAATGTGGGTTCACGCTCGCGCTTTTCCTATACCGCCATTGGGGACGCGGTCAACCTGGCGGCGCGGCTGGAAGGGGCCAATAAGGCGTTTGGCAGCGGCATTTTGCTGTCCGAAGCCAGCGCGCTTGGGCTGCCCGAAGAGGTGGCCCTGCGCCACCTCGACACGGTCATCGTCAAAGGCAAGAGCGAGCCGGTCAAGGTGTTCACGCCGTGCCGCGATGCGGTGCTGGCATCGCTGAGCGCGACCGGGGTGGCGAGTTTCGGGCAACGGCGCTGGGACGACAGTGCCGCCGCTTTTGCGCAACTGCTGGTGCACAAACCGGGTGACCTGGCGGCCTTGCGGTTTTTGCAGCGTATCGACACCGAACGCACAGCCGGGCCTGGCGACGCGTGGAGCGCGGCGCTTTCGCTGGACAAGCTGTAGCTCAACCCGGTACAAACCAAGGAAGTATGTGGCGTACAAGCTAAGGTGGGCAAGCCGATCTGCCGAACTGCGCTGGGGTCGGCTG
Organism: Rhodoferax sp.; assembly: GCA_020048795.1. Lineage (GTDB taxonomy): Bacteria > Pseudomonadota > Gammaproteobacteria > Burkholderiales > Burkholderiaceae_C > Rhodoferax. The sequence continues at coordinate 4,403 of JAIFMA010000051.1, read as the reverse complement.
CGGTGGATGGCGTTGTGGGCCGGAGCCTGGTTGACAGGCCATGCGGCATTGGCGCAGGCGCTGCCACCAACCGTCAGCGCGGCCCTGGCGCGGGCGCAGATTCCGCTGGACGCGGTCAGCCTGCTGGTGGCCGATGCCGAGGGCAAGACGGTGCCACGGCTGAGTCACCGCCCGGATGTGGCGATGAACCCGGCCTCTACCCTGAAACTGGTGACCACCTACGCGGCGCTGGACCTGCTGGGCCCGGCCTACACCTGGCGCACTCCGGTGTGGCTGGACGGCCGCTTGCATGACGGGGTGCTCAAGGGCAATCTGGTGATTCAGGGGCAGGGTGACCCCAAACTGGTGCCCGAACGTTTGTGGCTGCTGCTGCAGCGGGTGCAGGGCATGGGCGTGCGGCACATCGACGGCGACATCGTGCTCGACCACCAGGCCTTTGCGCCACCTGAGTCGGGGCCGGCCGACTTTGATGGGGAGCCGCTGCGCCCCTACAACGTGGCACCCGATGCTTTGCTGTTCAATTTCAAGTCGGTGGCCATGACTTTTCTGCCTGACCCGGCAGCCGGTGTGGCGCGGGTGCGCTACGACGTGGCCCTGGCCGGGGTGCAGTTGCCCGCCAGCGTACCGTTGACGGCTGGCAAAAACGTCGCCTGCGGTGACTACCGCGCCGCGCTCAAGGCAGACTTTGCCGACCCGGCACGCGTGTTGTTTGCCGGCAGTTACGCGGCCAGTTGTGGCGAAAAAACCTGGCCGGTGGCCTATATCGACCCCGCCAGCTACAACGCCCGCAGCCTTGAGGCGCTGTGGCGTGGCATGGGCGGGCAGTTGAGCGGTCGGGTGCGTGACGGCACCGCGCCCGCCTCGCCGGCGACTTTCGAGCTGGTCAGCCCCACGCTGCTGGAGGTGGTGCGTGACATCAACAAGTTCAGCAATAACGTGATGGCGCAGCAGGTATTTTTCAGCCTGGCGCTGCCCCGGCAAAGTGTCGGCGATGGGGCCGCCTGGGCCTCTGCGGCGCCACGCCAGCCGATCACCCCCGACATGGCCCGCGAGGTGCTGCGGCGCTGGTGGCAGCAGCGTATCAGCCCGGCCGATGCCCTGGTGATTGACAACGGCTCCGGGCTGTCGCGCCAGTCGCGCATCAGCGCCCAGGGGCTGACCCGGCTGCTACAGGTGGCCTATGCCTCAGCCAACATGCCCGAGTTGATGTCGTCGTTGCCGATTGTGGGTGTGGATGGCACCCTCAGGCGCAGCCGCGCCAGTCCGGCCAGTGCCCACCTGAAAACCGGCAGTCTGCGCGATGTCATGGCACTGGCCGGTTATGTGCATGCCGCCAGTGGCCGGCGCTGGTGCCTGGTGGCTTTGGTCAACCATGCCAATGCGTTAGAGGCACGCCCGGCGCTCGATGCCCTGGTGCAATGGGCGGTCAGCGACAATGCTGCACCCTGATGCCGGATCGGCATGCTCTGCACACCACGCTCACTATGACTTTGACTGATTTCATCGGCGCACTGGCCGCCGTCCTGACCACGGCCAGTTTTCTGCCCCAGGCCTGGCACACTTTCACCACCAAGGATGTGAGTGGCATCTCGCTGGGCATGTACAGCGTGTTCACGACGGGGGTCGCCGCCTGGCTGATTTACGGGCTGCTGCTGCAAGCCTGGCCGATTGTGGTGGCCAATGCCATCACCCTGACACTGGCGGGGACGATTCTGGCGATGAAGCTGCGCTACCGCTGAATCTCAGGCGTTTGCGGGTTTTCCCGATTCCCGCAAGGTGCATCCACCAGTAACATTCATTTTTGAAATAGTACGGTCGTTCTTTTAATTTTTGGAGTGTATGGATGAGGCAATTGAAACTACTTGGGGCAGCGCTGGGTGCAGCACTGCTGGTGGCGGCTTGTGGCGGTGGTGGCGGGGACCCGTTTGGAACCCAGGTTGCCAGCCCGGCACGCGGGCAATTGATGCAGAACCCGCCGGCGGCTATTTATTCACTGACCGCAGCGAGTTTCACGACCTCCCTGAACGCCAAGGCATCGGGTCAAAGCCTGCTGCAACTGACCGGTGCACCCGTTTGTGGTGTCGATATTCTCTACATCAAATATGGCACGGTGGGTGGTGCCGGTGAAAAAACCGATGCATCCGGGGCACTGATGGTGCCAACGGGTTCAGATCCAAAATGCACGGGTGCCAGGCCCATCGTGTTGTATGCCCATGGCACCAACATCACCAAACGCTACAACCTGGCGGAGTTCGCCGATGACACCAATCCGGCCAATTCCGAATCCGTGCTGCTGGCCGCCATGTACGCCGCGCAGGGTTATATCGTGGTGGCACCCAATTACGCCGGTTATGACAGTTCCTCTTTGGGTTACCACCCCTATGTGAACGCCGAGCAGCAGTCCAAAGACATGATCGATGCCCTGGCCGCCGCCAAGTCCGCCTTGCCGGCGGGCAAGGCCAGCGCCAAGCTGTTTGTCACCGGTTATTCGCAAGGCGGTTTTGTGGCGATGGCGACCCAACGTGCGCTACAGCTTGCCGGCACGCCAGTCACCGCCTCAGCCCCCATGTCAGGACCCTATGCCCTGGCAGCCTACCTGGATGCTATCTTCTACGGCAACGTGGCGCTGGGTTCGACGGCTTTTGCACCGCTGGCGACCAACAGCTTCCAGAAAGCCTACGGCAACATTTACACCACGCCCGCGGATCTGTATGAAAGCAGTTACGCCACGGGCATCGAATCCCTGGTGCCGGGTGCCTACGATTTCACATCGGTTTACAGCAGCGGCAAGCTGCCGCAAACGACCTTGTTCAGCAGTACGCCACCTGCTGCGCCTTTCGCGGGCATCACACCCCCCACCGGTACCGGCGCCACGGATGCCCTTTTTGCCATGGGCTTTGGCACCAGCAATCTGATCAACAACAGCGCACGCCTGGCTTACCTGTCAGATGCCATGGCCAATCCGGACGGTGCCGTGCCAAGCCCAACCACCGCCATGCCCGCAGCCAACCCCTTGAACAAGATTCGTATCGCCGCCAAGGCCAACGATCTGCGTGGTGGTTGGACCGGGCCGGCAACACCCACGCTACTGTGTGGTGGCAATGCAGACCCCACGGTTTTTTACAGTGTTAACACCCAACTGATGGCTACCCTGTGGGCCCCGCAAGTGACGGCACGCTTGGTGACCGTGCTGGATGTGGACTCTGACCCGGGCACACCAGGCGCTACCAATCCGTTCTATGCCGCCAAGGCGGGTTTTGCCCAGCAAAAAGCCGCCCTCATCGCCTCGGCTGGTGCCAATGCCGCAACTGCGGTGACGACCGCCTACCACGGAAGCCTGGTGCCGCCCTTCTGCAATGCTGCCGCGCGCGGTTTTTTCAGTCAGTTCTAGGTCGCTCATAGTCAAGCGAAGCCTGCCATATTTAATAAGGAAATCCAATGAACGCCCCGTCCCCCATGAAACTGCTCCCTGCGTTGATCATCAGCCTGCTGGCTGGTAATGCGTCAGCAGCGGGTTTTCAGTTGTTTGAACAAACTGCCAGCGGTTTGGGCAACTCGTTCGCCGGCTCTGCGGCTGTGGCCGAAAACGCCAGCACCATTTTTTTCAACCCTGCGGGGATGACACAACTCAAGGACCGCGAGTTTTCAACTGGCCTGACAGCGGTGGGCACCAGCTTCAAGTTCAGTGACAAGGGGTCAAGCGTCGGCTTCCTGACCGGCACTGGCACGGGCAGCGATGGCGGCGGCTGGGGCTTCATTCCCAATGGCTATTTGTCTTGGGCTCTGAACAAGGATTTGTATGTCGGCGTCGGCGTTGGTGCACCCTTTGGCTTGAAAACCGAATATGACAACCCCTGGGTCGGTGCAGCCCAGTCCACCATGTTCGATGTCAAAACCTACAACATCAATCCGTCGGTGGCTTACAGGGTCAATGACTCGGTATCGGTGGGTGCAGGTGTCAGTTGGCAGCGCCTGGAGGCCGAGTACCTGAGACAGGTCGCTGTGGTCAGTTCAGTGACTTCGGCTTCTCCCCTGGCGCTTAACCTCACTGGTGATTCAGTGGGTTGGAATGTCGGCGCACTGTTTGCGGTTTCTCCGGCGACCAAAGTGGGCGTGTCCTACCGGTCAAAGGTCAAATATGACCTCAGCGGTGACATCAAGATCACCGGTCAGAGTGCAGCACTCAACGCTTCCCGTTCCAGCAACGCCAAAGCTGACCTGGAGCTGCCTGACATGTTTATTCTGAGTGGCACGCACCAACTGTCGGATAAAGTGCAACTGTTAGGCGACGTGTCCTGGACTGGCTGGAGCAGCATCCAGAAGCTCGACATCATCAGGACATCTGGTGCCCTGATGGGCCAAAGCGCCCAGACCCTGGATACCGAGTTTCGCGATTCAACCCG
>JAIFMA010000107.1 GCA_020048795.1 Rhodoferax sp. | reverse complement strand
GCCTGGTCACGCTGGTCCAGGGCATCGAGCATGGCATTGAACTGGCGACCCAGTTGCGCGGCTTCGTCATCGCCCTGAACCACCACGCGCAAGCCGCTGCCACCGGCACGCACCTGGCTGACCACCCGCGCGATGGCGGTCAGACGCCGCGTCAACAGGCCCGCCACCAGTGCCGCCACGGCAATACTCAGTGCCACCGCGACCACCGCGTAGGCCATGCCGCTGTGCCTCACCTGGGCCAGTCGGATTTTCAGTGAATCGCCTGCCAGACCGGCGCGTATCCAGCCAATCGGCCGATCATTGACCAGCACCGGCATCACCACCTCAACCAGATCAGGTGCGGCCTGTCGCACCGTCAGCCCGGTCACCGATGCCAGGTCTGTCAGGTATTGCCCACGCCGCTCTGGCTCGGTATGGGCCAGCACCTGCCCACGCAGATTCAGCACCATGGCGTAGCGCAAATCAGGGTAATTGGACAACCCCTGGACAATTTCCTGCAGACCGCTGAAGTCACGGGCCGCCACCAGGGTGGCGCCGGTAACGGCCACGCTGCGCACAATGGCCACGGCCAGCTCGGTCTGGTGCGCCACCACGGCAGCCTGCTGGCGCCGGGTCGTGTCCCAGACAAACAGCGACATCATCAAAGCCACGGTCAGCACCATGCCGAGCATGACCTGTCGGCGCAGGGTGCCACCCAGCAGATGCCAAAGCTGCTGGCGCCTCATGGACGCTCCACTGGTCGCACTTCCTGCTCGAAGCGTTTGACATACTGCGCCACGATCTCGTAGCTGGCATCGTCTGCCAGCTCGAAGCGGGCCGTCTCCATGCCCTTGAGAACGCCCAGGCCAGCGGCTGATTGCGTCAGCTTGAGCAGCCCCGCGCGAACCTGCTCAGCCACCCGGGGTGGCACGTCGGTGCGCACCATCACCGAGTTGTTGATCAGTGGCGGGGTTTCCCACATCACCTTCAGCTCAGCCGCTTCCTTGGGATGACTTTTCTGAAATAGCCGCCAGGGTGGTGGCCAGGTGGCCCCCGCCGCTGCCTGACCCAGATAGACGTTCATGATGGAAGACTCCTGCGAGCCCACATAAACGTTCTGAATATCCTGCGTGACCCGAATGCCGTGGCTGTGTAAAAAATATTGCGGCATGATGGCCGCTGCCAGCGCCGTGTGCGACGGGTAACTCACCGTTTTGCCCTTGAGATCAGCCGGGACGCGGATGCCAGTGTCTTTTCGGACAATGAAAATGCCTTTGAAGTCTTGCGCATCACCCGCCATGGCGATGACGTGGTAGCCCACCTTCATGGCCTGCAGCGTTTGCCAGGGGTTGGGCAGCAAAAAGGCAGGTTCACGCGCAGCGTATTTTTTTTCAAAGGCCTGGTAATCGCGTGAAGCTTCGAGCTCAAGCCGGACATCGGTCAATTGGGCATTCAGGTGGTCGATCAGTGGCTGATAGGCCACCCCCAGCATTTGTGGGTTGTGCAGCGGATGAACCGCAAAGCGCAATACCGGCAAGGCCTCAGACGCGGGTGCCTGGCTGTACTGAAGGGGCTGGCCTTGCGGTGCTGGGTCGCAGCCGCATAACAGTACCAGCAGCACAACTGCAATCCATTTTCCCAAGTGATGGTGATGATTCATCGGTCCCGACTTTCGGGCTTGCCGGACCCGCTTGCTTCGTTGCGAGCACTTTAGCATTGTTGGCACTGAAACCCGGCTGTACGCATCAATTTATTGATCAAAATCGGTTGCAGCCCATATGTTTGTTGTGCTGGTAGCTACAACTGAAATAGCAAGCTGGAAGTCAGACGCGCCACTCCCCGGTTTCACCCAAGCGTTGTGGCACTGCACGTACCGAAGGCGAATTTAATCTGTCCTGCCCACCAGGGGGTTGCAGCCGATCACCGTGGAGCTGTGGTACAACCCCTGCAGCTTCGGTCAGACGTAAAAAAATGAATTTGTCTGCCGTTACCGTGCAACAAATTCATCGTTTTTGGGGTCTGCGCATGAATCACCACAGCTTGAAGATTTCAACACTGTTAACCATTGGGTTTGCCGGGCTGCTGGTGCTGGTGGCACTGATGGCGGGTTTTGGGCTTGTTCAGGTCAGCAAGACCAACCACGCCATCGACACCATCTACAACGACCGGGTGATTCCGTTGCAGCACCTCAGTTCGATTGGTGACATCTACACCCTCAACGTCATGGACAGTGCCAACAAAATGTCGGTTGGCAATCTGGATGGTGCGGCCGCCCTGAAGTTGTTCGACCAGGGCGTTCAGGATGCAGGTGTGCATTGGAAAGCCTATACCGAGACCCGGTTGGCTGACGAAGAGAAGCCCCTGGTGGACAAAACCCAGGCGTTGATGAAAAAGGCGCAACCCGAGTTGGCCACGCTTCGTGCGGCCCTGGCCGAGAACCGTAACGATACGGTGATGCAAAACATGAACACCCTGGAGGCGGTGGTCAGCCCCATCCGCGCCCAGCTCAGGTTGTTGATGGAAGTGCAACTGAAAGAGGCCAAAGCGCAGCATGGACTTTCGGAGCAGAATTTTCAGCAAACCAAAGTGCTGTTTGCCATCGTGGTGGTGCTGGCCATCGCGCTGGGCTGTGGCATGGGCATCTGGATGGTGCGCAGCATCACGGCGCCGCTGCGCCAGGCGGTTGCGGTGGCACGCAAGGTAGCCGGCGGTGACCTCAGTTTGAAGATCGAACAGCGCGGCCCCGACGAGACCGCGATGCTGCTGGGTGCACTCAAGGACATGCAGGACAGTTTGGTCAGCGTGGTGTCGACCGTGCACTCCAGCTCCGAAGGGGTGGCCACCGCCAGCTCTGAAATTGCCCAGGGCAACCAGGATTTGAGCGACCGCACCGAACGGCAAGCCAGTGCCCTGGAGCAAACCGCAGCGTCGATGGATGAGCTCAGCTCAGCCGTCAACCAGAACGCCGACAGCGCCCGGCAAGCCAACCAGTTGGCCCTGAGTGCCTCCAGCGTGGCTGTCAGGGGCGGCGCCGAGGTGGGGCAGGTGGTTGAAACCATGAAGGGCATCAATGAGTCATCACGGCGGATTGCCGACATCATCGGGGTCATCGACGGGATTGCCTTCCAGACCAATATCCTGGCCCTCAATGCAGCGGTCGAAGCCGCGCGCGCGGGTGAGCAGGGTCGCGGTTTTGCCGTGGTCGCCAGCGAGGTGCGCAGTCTGGCCGGTCGTTCGGCTGAAGCCGCCAAGGAAATCAAGGGCCTGATCAGCGCCAGCGTACAACGGGTCGAGCAAGGCAGCGCTTTGGTGGATCAGGCGGGTGCCACCATGAGTGAAGTCGTGAACTCAATCCAGCAGGTGGCCGACATCATGGGCCGGATCAGTGCCGCCAGCGGCGAACAATCCTCGGGTGTGCATCAGATTGGCGAGGCCGTTCATCACATGGATCAGGTGACGCAGCAAAATGCGGCGCTGGTCGAGCAAATGGCCGCAGCGGCGGGCAGCCTCAAGCAGCTCGCTGACGATCAGGTGCAGGCGGTATCGGTCTTCAAGCTGCCTGCGGGTGCCGGGCAGCCACGGCTATCCTACCGGACATAGCGCTTCAGGTAGCGCCCACCGGTGCCGTCATGGGAAAAGTCACCACCGCTTGCATCCCGACAATCAGCCCGGCACGCAGGCAGTTATTCATCTGGATGCTGCCCGCCATTGCCGCCACGATTTCCCGCACGATGGTCAGCCCCAGGCCGGTGCCTGAACCTGCATTGCCCGTGGCAAAGGGCTGAAAAAGCCGAAGACGCAAGTTGTCGTCGATGCCGGGTCCGCTATCGCGGATGATCAGTTGGGCCGAATCACCCAGCGGGGCCAGGTCGATGCGCAGCTCGCCCTGGCCGGGACAATGCTGGATGGCGTTGTGAAGCAGATTTCGCACCAGTTCGCGCAACATCCACTCGTGACCGTACACGCTGCACGGGGCCGTAGTGAGTTCAAAGTCAAGGTCCTTTTGGGCGATCAGGGGCGACAAGTCCAGCGCCACGTCGCGCACGATGCTGACCCAGTCAATCGCCCGAAAATCCGGCTGTTGCCGCACTTGCTCCACTTTCGCCAATGACAGCATCTGGTTGGCCAGCAAAGAAGCGCGGTCCACGGTGAGCTGAATTTCCTGCAGGGCAGCCGTGGCCGGCAAATCACCGCGCAGAGCGGATTGCACCTGCACCTTGAGCACGGCCAGCGGCGTGCGGAGCTGGTGCGCGGCATCCCGCACAAACCGCTTCTGGTTGTCCAGCAGGTGCTGCAATCGAAACATGACCTGGTTGGTGGCATCGGTCAACGGCCGTATTTCGCTTGGCAGATCGGATGCTTCGATGGGCATCAGATTGTCTTCGGCGCGTTTGTCCATTTGCTCGCTCAGGCGCCGCACCGGGCGGGTGACCCGTTGCACCACCACCAGCACCACCACCACAATCACGCTGATCAAAATGGCCTGGCGCTGCAAGGTGTCCACCAGGATCTGGCGTGCCAGGGTACGGCGCAACTCCAGCGTTTCAGCCACTTGCACCGTGGCCATGGCGCGGCCACGGCTGCTGGCCACAGGCTGTAGCAGCACTGCCACCCTCACCGAATCACCCCGGAACTCGTCGTCATAAAAATCAACCAGGGCAGCGTAAGGCCCCTGGTCAGGCAATTTTCCGGTCCAGGCTGGCAGGTCCTGGGCTCCATCGATCCAGCGGCCGCGGGCATCGGCCACCCGGTAAGCCATGCGACTGCGGTTGTCGGCTTCAAAGGCCTCCAGCGCCGAGTAGGGAATCCTGGCCAGAATGCGGGCTTGCTCGTCTTCGCCCTCTACATCGAGCAGTTCGCCGATGGCTTTGGCCGAGGCCAGCAAGGTCCGGTCGTAGGCCACATTGACCGCACCTAAGGCCTGGTGGTAGAGGCTGAAAGTATCCACAAAAACAAACAGGACGACTGGCACCAGGATGCCGATCAGCAAATGTTTGCGCAACGATAGCGTCTGCATCGAATGGCGACGGTGCCAGCTCATGTCACGATGCCGCCTTGAGCAAATAGCCCAATCCGCGCAAGGTCACCAGTTGGACCCCCTTGTCCGCCAATTTTTTACGCAGGCGGTACACCACCACCTCGATGGCTTCCAGATGCACCTGTTTTTCTCCTGGGAACACCAGTTCGAACAGTCGTTCCTTACTGACGGCGTGCCCGGCCTTTTCCATCAGGATGCGCAGCAGGGTGAGTTCCCGGGGGGCCAGGTCCAGCACCTGATGCTGGTGGTAAACCGCCCCGCTGTCCCGGTCGTAGCGCAGTTGGCCCCACTGCAGGCTGTCGTCCCGGTTCTCGTGTGCGGATGCACGATGGCGCCGGTGCAGGGCGCGTACCCGGGCCTCGAGCTCATCGAGGTCGAAAGGCTTGGCCAGGTAGTCATCGGCCCCGGCATTCAGCCCAACGATGCGATCGCCCACGGTACTGCGTGCGGTCAGAATCAGCACGGGTGTATCGAGCCTGGCTGCCCTGGCCTGCACCAGAATATCCAGTCCATCCACCCCGGGCAGGGTCAAATCCAGCACCACCACATCGGGTTGCATGGCGACCCATCGCTGTAACGCATGGCCGCCATCAGCGCAGACATCCACCCGCATGCCACTGCGAACCAGGCTACGTTGCAAGGTGGTGTGCAGTGAGACATCGTCTTCAATCAGTAGCAGGCGCATGGTACGAAACTAGTGGTTTCCCCTAGGGTTTTGGACAGCCGAATGACAGGCAGGAGCCGCATCATAGGAGTGTTTTTTAACATCAGGAGACCTTCATGCGTCGTGATACCTTTTTGAAGTCGTTGGCCGCCGTGGCTGTTGCAGGCAGTTTTCCCTTGTCCGTCCGGGCGGGTGCCGCCATCAAGATGATGATCCCTGCCAATCCGGGTGGCGGCTGGGACATGACCGGTCGGGCTTTGGGTGCGGCCATCCTTGACGCCAAGGCGGCCGATACGGTGCAATTCGACAACAAAGGCGGCGCCGCCGGTGTCATTGGTCTGGCAGTTTGTCAACGGCAGCAAAGGCGACCCCAATGCCATCATCATGACTGGTGCCGTCATGGTGGGCGGCATCATCTCCGGCAAGCCGCAAATCACGCTGAGCCAGGCCACACCCATCGCCCGCATCACCAGCGAATACAACGTGTTTGTAGTGCCAGCCGATTCACCGATCAAGTCGATGAAAGACGTGGTGGCGCAAATGCAAAAAGACCCCGGTAGCGTGAAGTGGGGCGGTGGCTCACGCGGCACCACTGAGCATATTTGTGCCTCGATGCTGGCCACCAAAGTGGGCGTTGACCCGAAAAAGGTCAACTATGTGGCCTTCCGTGGCGGCGGTGAGGCCGTGGCGGCCATTCTGGGTGGCAATGTGACGATTGGCGGCGGCGGCATGAGCGAGATGAGCGAATACATCAAGGCCGGCAAAATGCGCGCCATCGGGGTCACCTCGGACAAGCGTTTCACCGGCAATGCCACCCCCACGCTCAAAGAGCAGGGGT
>JAIFMA010000074.1 GCA_020048795.1 Rhodoferax sp. | reverse complement strand
CGACCAGGCTGTCAAGCGCCAGCGCAAACACCGTCAGCACCACAATGCCGGCCATCACGGTGTTGATGTCAAAGCTGCCCTCGGCCTGCAAAATCAGGTAGCCCACACCCTGGCTGGAGCCCAGGTATTCACCCACTACCGCGCCCACAAATGCCAGCCCGACGCTGGTATGCAGCGAGCTGAACACCCAACTGGTAGCGCTGGGCAGGTAGACATGACGCAGCAACTGGCGCTGGTCGGCCCCCAGCATGCGCGCATTGGCCAGCACCACCGGGCTGACTTCTTTGACACCCTGATAGACGTTAAAAAACACGATAAAAAACACCAGCGTCACACCCAGCGCCACCTTGGAACCCATGCCCAGCCCAAACCAGACCGAAAAAATCGGCGCCAGAATAATGCGCGGCATGGCGTTCATGGCCTTGATGTAGGGCTCCAGAATGGCGGATGCCATCGGAGCCAGCGCCAGCCACAGGCCGCCGGCCAGCCCCAGCCCGGAGCCAATGGCAAACGCCATCAGGGTTTCGGCCAGCGTCACCGCCAGGTGCTGGTAGATGTCGGCATCGGTCACAAACCAGACCCAGATGCGGCTGAACATCTTCAGTGGCTCGCCAAAAAAGAACGCCGCCTGGCGGTCGTTGTCAAACATCATGGGCGCAATCAGCCCGGGCACCGTCATCACGTGCCAGAACACAAACAGCAGCACCAGCAGGCCAACTTGCCACAACCACAGGTTGCCGCTTTTGGGTTTGATCAGTTTCCACATGGGCATATTTTCATTCATTGTGGTGAATGCCTCAGAAATCCAGCAGCCAATGCTAAGTCGATCTTTATGAAATATCGGTTGATCAGGCCGTGTGGCTTCAAAATCGCGGTTTGCAGCAGGCCAAGCGCCCGGCAATTGGCAGTTCCACAGTGGGATACTTGCCTGCATGTGGTTGAAATGCCAAGCTGTCACAGACATGCCACCCGCGCATAAACAAAGAAAGAACATCACCCCATGGCGCGGGCTTTGAGAGTTACCTGGCTTTGTACAACTTCAGCCACGTTCAGAGCGTTGCGCTGGGCAAGATCAAGGATGCCTTTGTTGCCAACCTGTCTTCGCATGGCCGCGTGGATATTGATGCCATTTTTGCCAACCCGATTTATGCCCGTTTGATTGGGAACTTTGAAGACATCAACCGCAAATTTGATGGCCATCTGCGTGAGATTGTGGAGGGAATGCAGGGCAGTTTCTAACAGGCGGCGTAGGCATAAACAAACATCTTGAAACACTGGAACTGACTTTTTGGTCGTGTTCAGTGCATTTGTTACTATATTTTATGTAGCTTCTTGCGCTTATAGGACAAGGGCTACAAGCTGTTTTTATCTAAGGAATTCATCATGAGTTCTGAGGAAACGTCGAATCTGGCGCTGTTTGAAGGCAAGAGAATCCGTCAGGTAGAGCACCAGGGTGAAGGGTGGTTTGTCATCACTGACACCCTTTGCACGTGCCTGCTGCGAATAGCCTGAAAATATGAATGAAATTAGCCTCCAGCGCTTGCCTAGTATGCGCAATGTGCTATCAAATATGATATTTTTACTTGCCCTTGATTTTGCTGTCCGCAATTTATGCTGGCTGGCGAATCAGGCTCTCAGCCGGCATGCCCAGGCCGGTGTGCAAGCGCCAGATCATCGCCTGCGTCAGCGGGCGTTTGCGGTTGAGTATTTTGTACACCCGGTTGCGCTGGCCAATCATGGGCTCCAGGTCTTTGGGTTGCAAGCCTTGCTGCTCCACGCGGAACTTGATGGCTTCCACCGGGTCAGGCAAGTCCATCGGGAAATGGCGCTGCTCGAACGCCTGCACCAGGGTTACCAGCACATCCAGGCGGTCGCCCTCGGGCGAGTTCACGTCCGGGTCAAGTTCCATCAGCGCCGAGATTTCCCTGAGTGTGGTCTGGTAATCGCCCTGGGTACGAATCGCAGCGTAGTTTGGCAAATGGGTGTGACTCTGGCTTGCTCAAGACGCCCAATGGGCGGTAAATGCTATATTTGAAAATCTGAGCCCACACATGCCACATAAACTAACACACCCATGCGCATCAAATCAGAAGAACTTTTTGCGCTCAGATCCATTCTGGGTGAGCTCGATCCTGGGGGGAGGGTCTATCTTTATGGCTCGCGCGTCGATGATGCCCGTCGGGGCGGCGACATTGATGTTTACCTTCAAGCAAGTCGCCCTATTGACCTGAAGACGCAATTGCGTGCCCAATATCGCTTGCAGCAAGCCTGTAAAACGCATGTTGATCTGCTGGTCAAGAGCCCGGCACAAACCACACAACCCATTCACCAGATTGCCATTAAACAAGGGGTTTTGCTGTGACCCAAGAGCAAACCATGCTGCTCAACAGCCTGGAGGCTTGCCGTCAGCGTATTGAGAAACTTCGTTATTCCATAGCAAAAACTGCCGTCCTGTTCCCCATTGACCCACAAGCATTGCAGTTGCTGACCGAAGCCCAAGAGGAATCGGTTGATGCGTTGATATGGCGATATTCTCAGTGTGTCACGATGATGCAGGAACAGCTTTTCAGGGGCATTGCCTATCTGGAGCAAGAGGACATCAGTGACAAGTCAAACCGCGACAAAACTTTGCTGATGGAAAAACTCGGTGCCATCAGGTCTGCTGAAGATTTCGGCACAGCCGCCATGTTGCGCAACAAGTTTTCGCATCATTACCCAGAAGACATTGGCAATCGACTGGAGCGGCTGAACCTGGTCATTGACGAAGCAAAGCTGGTGGTGACGTGCTTCGGCGAGATTCATGGGTACCTGAAGCAAAAGGGGTTCATATAAAAGCGGCGCTGGGCGGCAAGAATTTTGGCACGCGTGAAAGGCACCCTTGATCTGTCAAGCAGATGCTCTGTTATCAGCAGCAGCCAACACTGACGACGAAAGGGTCTAAGGCACTTTTATCTTGTAAATGCTATATTACAAGACCTGACCCTTCACCATGCGTGACTGAGCTGAATTGCACCAAACGGAGCTGTTGGTGGATTGGGACTTATGCCAAGCAAATCAGCACCCGCATCCGATTGAGCCTTTGAAATAACGTGGAGGTAGCCGCATGTACTGGGATGTCGTTCAAGTTCAATCCATCGCGCCACGGGAGCTGGCAGTTCAGTTTGCTGACGGATTGAGCGGCGTGGTGCGTATAGACGTATCTTTTTGTACCGGCGTTTTCAATCCCCTGTTAAGTGACCAAGCCGTAGGTTGCGCACAGGTATCCAATGGTGTGTTGGTGTGGCCGAGCGGTCTGGATTTGGCACCCGACACGATGTACCACGAAATCAAATGCCACCCAGACCGGCGATATAACTTGTGTCGGTAAGCAAGGAGGTGTCGGGGTCACGTCATTGGAGTCAGGTCTGGTCAGGTCTGGACCTGACCCTCACGTATGCGCTGTTAGCCATGCACGTCTCAAAAGATTGGTTATTATTAGTTAATACAATTTTGAAGCAAACTTCATGCCCACCAGCATTGCCTTGAGCCCTTATTTCGAATCATTTGTCAAAAAACAAGTCAGCATCGGACGCTTCAACAATGTCAGCGAAGTGGTGCGAGCCGGCCTGCGTTTGCTAGAAGATCAAGAGCAAGCCCGGGCACTCAAGCTGCAAGAGCTACGCGCAGCCATACAAGCCGGCGTGATCAGTGGGCCGGGCATACCAGCAGATGGAGTCTTTGACCGTTTGGAACAAAAATACAGCCGGGAACTTTGCGCAACTGAGTCTGCGGTAAAACGCTAAATGCTGCTCGAATTCTCTCCGATTGCGCAGGTTGATATTGAAACCATTGGCGCCAAAATACTGGGGTTCTGACCCCCATTAATTCTAGTGCAACACACTTTAAAAGCTATATTTCAAGACCTGACCCCAAGACTTCGCCATTGACCCCTATGCGCTCACCCGGGAAGACCTGGACAGTACGGGGGAAACACGCTTTGTCTCGCTGGGCATCGGCGGCAAAGGGAGAATTTTGGTTGTGGTGTGGACACTGCGCGGTGACTCACCTCGTTTAATTTCGGCCTGGAAGGCCAATCAAGCACAACGGAAACGCTATGAACAACAATTCTGACCCCATATTTACCCAATATGCCGATATGGATTTCGCCAATGCCAAGCCGGTGGCTGACATACCTGCGCTAGCGAAGTTACAAGCGACACTCGGCGGCAAGACGCGTATTACCATGCGGGTGGACACGGCCACGCTGGCGGTGTTTAAAGCCCGGGCCGAAATGACCGGCAGCAGCTATCAAACACTGCTCAACGAGGCGCTACGCCAGGTTGCCCAAGGGCAAACGCTTGCGGATGTGGTGAGAACCACTATCCGGCAAGAACTGTCGCACGCGTGAACGACGCCGTCATTTTCCCAAGCGAACTCCCTACTATCAGTAGCTGCCAGCTCTTATGGTTTAGGGTTGGGAACACTTTCTGCTTACAAATGCTATATTGCAAGACCTGGCCCCATAAATTACAAGGAAATTCATCATGACAAAGGTTGTTATTCGAACTGATGATCTGGACGGATTTTTTACGCGAGCCAAAGATGCTGCGCGTCGAGCCGATCAAGGTCAGTCCTTTGAGGGCATGGTGACGGTCTCGTTTGAAGACCCGCAACGAATGTTTACCGTGTTGTCAGAGGCGCGTCGTCGACTGATGTCAGAAGTGATGCATGAGCCCAAGTCGATCAATGAATTGACCATTCGTCTGCACCGCAATCGTTCTGCGATCACCAAAGATGTCGGTATGCTGGAGAAGATGGGGTTGATTGTTTCGAGCCGGCGTACCAACCCGGGGCATGGCATCCAAAAGATGGTGCGGTCTATCGCGCCCAGAATTGAGATGGTTGCCACGCTGGGTTGATGATGCTGACGCGAGAAACAATTGGGTTCATACCCCATTAATTAGAGGGCCAGTGCTCAGGGATAACAAGCGGACGGGGATTTCCCTCTACCAATGCTATATTTCAAGACCTGACCCCTTCACCGCCATCTCATAGGAGACCTCGATACAGGCTAAATCATTGGTCTCCAGCGACTCTACAATCAAATCGTGACTGTCGATCAATAACTTGAGCGTTATTGCCCGCGACTGATTGCGCGTCTTTAGCCAAATCACTTTGGGCGGTTGGCCCCACACCAATGACAGCTCTTGAAAATCCGCATCTCGCGTGACAATCACGTAGCCATGCTCTTTGGCCATCTGCCAGACTTCTTTGTCTGAGGCAGACTCCAACCCCAGCAAGATCACTTGACTGCTGTCAGGGTAGTGATGCTGAAGAAATGGAACCAATCGACGTGACAGGTTTTCGTCTAGCAGCAGCTTCATTGCGCTTTGAGCGAAAACACCTGGTGCTCGCGGTTGGCGGCGAACGCCAACACTGACAGTATGTCCTCTTGTGTCAACTCCGGAAAGTCTTCCTGAATTTCCTGATGCGTCATGCCATTTGACAACATCGACAACACGTCATACACCGTGATGCGCAGACCACGAATGCAGGGCCGGCCCCCACGTTTTCCTGGTTCCAAAGTAATCCTGTTCATCTGCGGTGCCCCTTTCATCGTACAAGTGCATTGTGCCTGTTGATCACATGGATGCGTTCAATATTGAGGCCCGTACTGTATTTCAATGACCAGATCCGCCGAAACCTATGTGCCCGCCTGACGCCGAAAGCCGTCAATCAGCACCTGCGCCGCGTTGCGCCAGGTAAACAGCCCGACTTGGCGCTGCCCGCGCGCCGCCTGCTGCGAGCCCACCCGTAGCGCAGCGCTCACCAAAGTGCTGGTATCAAACACCACGCGCCAGAAAACGCTCACCGCAAGGCTTTCACCATGCCCACTACATCCGCATCAGTCAGCTCGCCAGCGGCGGGCAGCGCACTGGCCGCCGCCCGCTGACTCCACGCATCAAAAGCCTGAACGGCACTTTGCCGCTTGCCGCTACGGGCATCCTGCAAATCCTGCATATCGTGGGGCGAAACCATGAAAGCGGCTGTGCGCCCATGCCGGGTGATGACGACTGGCTCGCGCTGCACCATGTCAAGCAGTTGACCAAACCGATTTTGTGCATCCATCGATGTGACAGTAATCATGACTAAACTCCCCTAAA
>JAIFMA010000103.1 GCA_020048795.1 Rhodoferax sp. | reverse complement strand
AGCGATTTCAGCAGACACTCGGCGCATGAAAAGCGCAGGGCATGCAAGCCTTGCAATTCAACCCATTGGCCCAGTGCCTGGGATATTTGCGGATCGTCGTCAACGATCACGACCGAGCGTTGCGACACTGAGCCATTCGCATGAACTTGCGGCAGACCTGACAAAGCGGCTTCATTCACGTCTTCATCCTTGAGTTTATTTTTTCCTTGCACATAGGCGTCAGCCCAAAGCAACGTGACATGTTAGGCATTTTTGGCAGAAAAGCTACTGCCCCAAGGGGCAGTAGCTTTTGCAGGGGGTCTGTGCAGGACGGTAGATCTTGGATGCCCGCACACCGGTTCTTTGACCTGGCGCTATCACCACCGCACCCATCATGAGGATGGGTGTGTTTTCTCGCTACCAGAATGCCTGGTGGACCTTGCTGGCGCTCAGTCAGCTACTTGCGGTGGGGCTTTTTGGCCATTTTTTTCGAGAACGCAGGCATCGGCTGGCATTCGCATCCAATCGGATCGAATCAAGTTTGATGATGTGGCCGGTCTGCTAAGGGATGCATAAATTCAAAATGTACCGTTGATGGCGCGTGCTGACGGGATACAGTGCTAGGCGTAAGACGCGAAGTCTAGCCAGCTAAACGAGCGGATTGCAAGGACGCAATGCGCCCGTCAGAGCCGTCAGAAATGGGTTATTGATGATTTCTGCATCCCTTACCCGATGACAAAGCACCGGGTGCCGCCTGCTTGCTTGCAGCTTGCGTCAAATCAGACCATACAACCCGGCCAGCAGGTAGCCGATCAGGCACGAGGTGCCCACCCCAATCAGCCCCGGCAGGATAAAGCTGTGGTTGACCACATACTTGCCAATACGGGTGGTACCGGAGCGGTCAAACTGGATCGCGGCCAGGTCGCTGGGGTAAGTCGGCAGGATGTAGTAACCATAAGAGGCGGCAGCAAATGCCACGATGTAGCCGGGTGGCACACCAATGGCCAAGCCCACCGGCACCATGGCGCTGATGGCTGCGGCCTGCGAATTGACCAGTTTGGACACCAGCAGCAGGGCAATGGCGTAAGTCCAGGGTTGTGTTTTGACCAGATCCGTCAGCACCGCCTTGAGCGCGGGCAGGTTGGCTTCAAACACGGTGTCGGCCATCCAGGCGATCCCAAACACCGCCACCACGGCAATCATGCCGGCGCGAAACACTTCGGTTTTACCAATGCTGGCCGGGTCGGTCTTGGTGAACAAAATCATCAGTGCACCGGCCAGCAGCATGAACATCTGGATGCTCAGCACCATGGACAGTGGTTTGCCACCCACCAGTGGGCGCAGCGACTGAAACGCACCTAAAAAAGCCACCAGCGCGATCGAGCCCAAAAAAATCCACATGGCGGTCCATTGGCTGGCAGTGAGCGTTTTGCCCATCAGTGTGGCGCTCTCGCCGTAAACGATCTGGCGCTGAGCCGGGTCGGCGATGAGTTTCTGAAAATCTGCATCGTTTTCGAGCTCTTTGCCGCGGAACCAACTGAAGATGCCAATCATCAGCACGCCCGCCAGGGTCGAGGGGATGGTGACCGAAAGCACCTCGATAAAGTCAATCACATGGCCGTCCACCGGCACTTTGGCCAAAAAAGCCACCAGCGAGACCACCGCAACGGACACCGGGCTGGCCAGAATACCCATCTGGCTGGCAATGGACGAGGCCGCCATGGGGCGCTCGGGCCGGATGTTGTTCTTGATGGCAATGTCGTAAATGATCGGCAGCATGGTGTACACCACATGGCCGGTGCCGCACAGAATGGTCAGGAAGCAGGTCGTGAAGGGGGCCAGGATCGAGACATATTTTGGGTTACGCCGTAACATGATCTCGGCACCCTTGAGCAGCACCTCGAGCCCGCCCGAGGCCTGCAGCGTGGCCGATGCTGCCACCACCGCAATGATGGTCAGCATCACGTCCACCGGCGGTTTTCCGGGTGGCAGCTTGAACGCAAAAACCATGATGACAATGCCAATGCCACCCAACAGCCCCAGTGCCACGCCGCCCTTGCGGGCACCGTAAAACAGGCATATCAGAATGACGGTGATTTGTAACAGGATGTCCATTAAATCAACTCCTTTTAGGAAGTTGAATTTTATTTGAATTCAGGGTTTACCCTTGGTTCTAGGTTTGCATTTGTTTGATGTAAATCAGTGTTTGCTTGAATGATTCGGGTGCATGACACGGATAATGCGCCGCCATGGACATCATCATGACCCTTCTGGACTTTATCCTGCATGTTGACAAGCACCTTGAGCTGTTTGTACAGAACTATGGCACCTGGGTGTATGCACTGCTGTTTCTGATCATTTTTGTTGAAACCGGCGTGGTGGTGATGCCGTTTCTGCCAGGTGATTCGCTGCTGTTTGTGGTGGGTGCCATGTGCGGTGTCGGGTTGATGAGTTACCCGCTTTCGGTGGGGCTGTTGCTGGCGGCGGCCATTCTTGGCAACCAGTCCAACTACACCATCGGCCGCTACTTTGGTCCCAAAGTGTTTGGCTGGGAGGATTCGCGCTGGTTCAACAAAAAGGCCTTTGAGCAGGCCCATGCGTTTTACGAAAAATACGGTGGCATCACCATTGTGGCGGCGCGCTTCATGCCGTTTTTGCGTACCTTTGCACCATTTGTGGCGGGTGTGGCGCAAATGAAGCGTAGCCGGTTTACCTTTTTCGACATCACCGGTGGTGCCCTGTGGGTCGGTGGCATCGTGACCGTAGGCTATTTCTTTGGCAACATCGATTGGGTCAAACTGCATCTGGACAAGATCATCTGGGCGATGATTCTGATTCCTGGGCTGGTGGTGGTGTTAGGTGCCTTGAATGGGCGGCGAAAAGCCGCGCTGGCGGCTACAAAAACTACCAATTAAAGAGCATCTTGCGCAATATTGGCAAGGGCTACAGGCCAATAACCCTTAGAAACTGACCTTCAGAAACAAATCCTGGTCGGGTGCAAAGTTGGCATGCAGCGGCATCAAGGCTCCACCCAGGGCACGCGCATCCGGGCCGACGTTGCCGGCAATCACGTGGGCATGCCACAGGCCCTCCCAGTTGTAGTACTGCAAAGCCGCCTGGGTGGCGGCGATCAAACGACCCAGCAGGGCACGGCTGAAAGAGCCATCAATCACCACCGCATCAATGTCCAGAAAGGCGGTACCGCTGACCACGCTGTGTGCCAGCGCGTTGGCGGCCTGTGCCACCCAGGCCAGTGTTTCCGTTTCCTGTGGTTCTGCCAGGGCGCGGTCGTCGTAGGCGGCGTGTGGATCGAGCCCCAGCGCGTCAAGACGGCGCTCCAGTTCCCACAGCGATGCATGGCTGATGAGTTGGTCCGGGGGTGTTGGGTCAGAGCTGATTTTGCTGGCCAGACGCATGGGCAGCGAGGCCACCGCCCCGGCATTGCCATGCAGTCCGCCGTGCAGGTGCGAGTTGATGACCAGCCCGCCGCCGACGAAGGTGTCGACAAACAGGTACAGGAAGTTCTTCAGGTCACGCCCACGTCCGACCACCAGCTCAGCCACACAGGCGGCCGAGGTGTCCTTGGCAAAAGACACCGGCACATCGGTCATGGCCTGCACTTGCGCGCGCAGGTCAATCTGGTTCCAGTCGTGGGATTGCGCCTCCGACAGGCCCAGCATGCGGTGCCAGCCACCCAACTGAAAAGGTGCGGCCACACCGATACCGACCAGCCGGTTTTTCAGCGGGCCAAGTGCCTCAAGCATGGTGTTCATGTGTTGGGCAATCGCAGGCAACAGGGTGGTCGTGTCAGGAAAGGCGTAGTCCAGGCTCTGGCGCTGACGCACCCGCCCGGTAAAGTCCACCAGCAGCCAGTCGGCGCTGCGCCGGCCAATCTTGATGCCGATCGAAAAAGCGCCATCGGGGTTGAGTGCCAGCGGAATCGACGGCTGGCCAATGCGGCCACGTACACGTTCGTGTTTGATGATCAGATCGTCTTCTTCCAGCCGGGTGGTGATCAGGCCAATGGTCTGCGCTGTCAGGCCGGTCAGTCTTGCCAGATCGGCCTTGGGCAGGCTGCCATTGAGGCGGATCGCTTGCAGCACCACCCGCTCGTTGAACTGACGCATGCCTACATGGTTGGAGCCACGCGGACGCAGCAACATCGGCGCATCAATGGCTGGGGCGTGTTTAGTGGGTTTCATAAGCGAAGATTTTCGCCGATGACACCTTTGCGCAGGATGAAATTTCCAAAAGGCTGCATTTCCCCCGTCACGACAATCGCATACGCGGCACCGGCACGCTCATAAAAAGCGAAGCGCTCCACCGGCTCCACGCTTTGGCTGGGGCGCAGTTGTGGCGTGATCAGCGCGATCACTTCGCGCTGTAGCCCCGAGCGGAAGTCGGTGTTTTCACCGCTGACCGCCATGAATGCCACTGGGTGTGGCACATCAGCCGCCAGCGGTAGCAGCGAGCAGATGGCCTCGACCACCCGTAGCATCGGAGTGCCTGGCAGCCGCAGTACCGGCTTGCCATGGGCAATACGTACCGCCGTGAAGTTGGCATCGGCCAGCACCAGTGCATCGTCATGACCCATTTCCATCATGATTTTCAGCAGCTCAGGGGTGAGTAGCGGGTTGATTCCTTTGAGCATGTAGTGTTTTCTGTGGGGGGCTCTCAGGCCAGCGCGCTTTCAGGCAACTCATCGACCGTCTTGGCACCCGTCATCACCGCCACCGTGTCGCTCATGCTGATGGTTTTGGGGTTGACCACGGCGGCGCGTTTGCCCAGACGCTGGATGTGGATGCGGTCAGCCACCTCAAACACATGCGGCATGTTGTGACTGATCAAAATCACCGGCAGGCCCTTGTCCCGTACCCGGCGAATCAGCTCCAGCACCATGTTGCCCTCTTTCACGCCCAGTGCGGCGGTGGGCTCGTCCATGATCACCACATGCTGGGCAAAGGCGGCCGCACGCGCCACCGCTACACACTGGCGCTGGCCGCCCGACAGGGTCTCAACCGCCTGGGTCATCGAACGGATGCCGACTTTCAGGTCGTTCATGCGCGCAATGGCCTGATTCAGCATTTCCTTTTTGTCCAGCAAACGCAGCAGTTGGCCGAGGAAGCCGGGCTTGAGAATCTCGCGGCCCAGAAACAGGTTTTCGGCAATGCTCATCGCCGGGGCCACCGCCAGGTCCTGATACACCGTCTCGATGCCGGCGCGCCGCGCATCAATCGGTGACTTGAAATGCACCGGTTGACCGTCCAGGAAGACCTCGCCTTCGTCGGGAATGTTGGCACCCGACAGCACCTTGATCAACGATGACTTACCAGCACCGTTGTCGCCAATGACGGCCATGATTTCACCGGCGCGCAGCTCAAAGTCGGAGCCATCCAGCGCCGTCACCTGGCCAAAACGTTTGACAATGCCTTTGGCCTGCATGACCAGAGGTTGCGATGTCTGTTGTTTCATTACCTTGCTCCCTTGCGCGACATTTGGTCGGCAGCAACCGCCAGAATGACCAGAATCCCGGTAATCAGGGTCTGGTACACCGAGGCCACGCCCATCAGCGTCAGGCCATTGCGAAACACGCCCACAATGACGGCCCCGACCAGCGAGCCCAAAATAATGCCGCGTCCGCCAAACAGGCTGGTGCCGCCCAGCACCACGGCGGTGATGGCATCGAGGTTTTCGGTGGTGCCGGCATTTGGGTCACCGACACCGGTGCGGGCCACCGACAGCAGCGCGGCCAGGCCGTAAAACAGGCCAGCCAGCGAATAAACAAAAACCAGCACCTTGTCCACACTGATACCAGTCAGGCGAGCCGCTTCGGGGTTGTTGCCGACCGCGTAGAGGTGCCGGCCAGGGGCCGTTTCGCGCAGCACAAACCACGCCACAAAATACAAAATCAGCATGGCCAGGGTGCCCAGGCTGACCTCGGTGCTGCCAATATTGAAAGTGTTGCCAAGGAATGTCATGGCCGGCGGCAGGTTGGTGATGGTTTGCGCCTGCGAATAAATCTGCGTGATGGCAAACGCAATGTTCAGTGTGCCCAGCGTCACAATGAAAGGCGGCAGCTTCATGCGTGTGACCAGCATGCCATTGAGTAGGCCAGCCACGGTGGTCACAGCCAAGCCGCACAGGATGGCCAGATACGGGTTCATGCCGTAGTCA
>JAIFMA010000109.1 GCA_020048795.1 Rhodoferax sp. | reverse complement strand
GCGCTACACGCTGATTCCCACGCTGGTGGTGCCGGTGGCGCTGCTGGGCACCTTTGCCACGCTGCTGGCCATGGGTTTTTCGATCAATGTGCTGACCATGTTTGCCATGGTGCTGGTGATCGGCATCGTGGTGGACGACGCGATTGTGGTGGTCGAAAACGTCGAGCGCATCATGAGCGAAGAAGGCCTGTCGCCGCTTTTGGCCACGCGCAAGGCCATGGGCCAGATTCAGGGTGCCATCATCGGCGTGACGGTAGTGCTGATTTCGGTGTTTGTGCCACTGGCCTTCTTCAGTGGCTCGGTCGGCAACATTTACCGGCAGTTTGCCGCCGTCATGGGCGTGTCGATTGCGTTTTCGGCGTTTTTGGCCCTGTCACTCACACCCGCCCTGTGCGCCACGCTGCTCAAACCGGTTGAGGCTGGCCATCACCATGCCAAGACCGGCTTTTTTGGCTGGTTTAACCGGGGTTTTGCCAGCACCGCCAAAACGTATGAATCTGGTGTGGCGCGCCTGCTGCCACATGCCGCGCGTTATCTGGTGATTTATCTGGCCATTGTGGCGGGGGCAGCGTGGATGTACCAGCGCCTGCCGACCTCTTTTCTGCCCAACGAAGACCAGGGCAACATGCTGGTCAACATTCAATTGCCACCAGGCGCCACATTGCAACGAACGCAGGCCGTGATGGAACAGGTCGAGGGCTTTTTGCTCAAACAGCCTGAAGTCAAAAGCATGGTGGGGGTGCTGGGTTTCAGTTTTTCTGGCCAGGGGCAAAACGCCGCGCTGGCGTTTGTCACCCTGAAAGACTGGTCCGAGCGGCCTGGGCCAGGCAGCTCGGCGCAGGCCCTGGCTGGGCGGGCCTTTGGCGCGCTGTCGGGGATTCGCGATGCGTTCATCTTTCCGTTAAGCCCGCCGCCGATTCCTGAGCTGGGTGCCTCGTCGGGCTTCAGCTTTCGTTTGCAAGACCGTGCTGGCCTGGGCCACGACGCGCTGCTGGCCGCGCGTAATCAGCTGTTGGGCATGGCTGCCAAAAGCACGGTCATCACCCAAGTCCGCCCCGACGGCCTGGAAGACGCGCCGCAACTCCAGCTCGACATTGACCGCGACAAGGCCAGTGCGCTGGGCACCAGTTTTGATGCCATCAACGCCACCATCTCGACCGCGCTGGGCTCCAGTTACGTGAACGACTTTCCCAATGCCGGACGCTTGCAGCGGGTGGTGGTGCAAGCCGATGCCCCGGCGCGCATGCAGCCCGATGACGTGCTCAAGCTCAACGTCATCAACAACAAGGGCCAACCGGTCCCGCTGTCGGCTTTTGCCAGCAGCCGCTGGGTCAAGGGCGCGATGCAGACCGTGCGCTACAACGGCTACCCGGCCATGCGCATCAGCGGCAGTGCCGCGTCCGGCTACAGTACCGGTGCCGCCTTGGCCGAGATGGAGCAGCTTGCCACCAAACTGCCATCGGGCTTTGGGTTTGAGTGGACCGGCACCTCGCGCGAGGAAAAGCTGGCCGGCTCACAAGCCATGATCCTGTACGGTTTTGCCATCCTGGCCGTGTTCCTGTGCCTGGCCGCCCTGTATGAGAGCTGGACCATTCCGCTGTCGGTCATTCTGGTGGTGCCATTGGGCGTACTCGGTGTGATCCTGGCCACGCTGCTGCGCGCTTACGCCAACGACGTGTATTTCCAGGTCGGCCTGATCACCATCATTGGCTTGTCGGCCAAAAACGCCATTCTGATCATCGAGTTTGCCAAAGACCTGCAGGCGCAGGGCCAAAGCATCGTCAGTTCTGCCCTGGCGGCCGCCCACCTGCGGTTCCGGCCGATTCTGATGACCTCGATGGCCTTCACGCTGGGGGTGTTGCCACTGGCCATTTCAACCGGTGCCGGCTCGGCCAGCCAGCGTGCCATTGGCACCGGTGTGATTGGCGGCATCCTGACCGGCACCACGTTGGCCGTGGTGTTTGTGCCGATCTTTTTTGTCGTGGTGCGCACCCTGTTCAAGGACAGCGAGCGTCAGCACCAGGTTCACACCGAACAAGCCGCACACATGGGGGTGCATGTCCATGATTAAGTTGTCACTCACGGCGCTGGCCTGCGCCAGCCTGTTGTCGGCCTGCTCGCTGATGCCCACTTACGAACGCCCACCGGCACCGGTGGCAACCCAGTGGCCCGCCTCAGTCCATCCAGATGCTCATCAAAATGAGAGCACTCAGCGCAATCAAGACATGCCCTGGAGCGACTTTTTTACCGACAAATCGCTGCAACACCTGATCGGCATCGCGCTGGTCCACAACCGTGACCTGCGCGTGGCGGTGCTGGCCATTGAGCAGGCCCGGGCCCAGCTCGGGCTACGCCGCGCTGACCAGTTGCCCAGCGTCAATGCCGCGCTGACCGGCTCACGCACCCCCAACAGCAGCGGCGGCATCACCAGCGCCTACGCCGCCGGGTTGACCTTCACGGCTTACGAATTTGACTTTTTTGGCCGGGTTGCCAGCCTCAAGGAACAGGCGCTGGCGCAATACCTGGCCAGCTCCGAGGCCAGTGCCAGCGCCCAGATCAGCCTGATCAGCACCGTGGCACAAAGCTGGCTCAGCCTGCTGGCCGACCAGGAGCTACTGGCGGCAGCGCGCCAGACGCTGGCCAGCCGGGAACAATCGCTGCAGCTGGTCGAACTCAAGCTGCGCCACGGTGCCGCATCAGAGCTGGATGTGCGTCTGGCCCAAACCCTGCTGGAAAGCGCCCGCCTGACGCTGGCCCAGCAACTGCAAAAAGCCGCGCTGGACGAAAACGCACTGGTACTGCTGCTGGGGCAAGCCTTGCCTGACAGCGCACGTGCGCAATTGACCAGCGCGTCGCTGGGCACCCTGCGCTTTGCCGAGCTGCCCGCGGGCCTGCCGTCTGAACTGCTGACGCGCCGACCCGACATCCGCCAGGCCGAGCAACTGCTGATCGCCAGCAACGCCAACATCGGGGCAGCCCGGGCAGCATTTTTCCCGCGCATCAGTCTGACGACAGGGGTGGGTACTGCCAGCAGCGAACTCGCCGGCCTGTTCAAAGACGGCTCCTGGGGCTGGACGCTGGCGCCGCAACTGGTGCTGCCAATTTTTGACGCCGGACGCAACCAAGCCAATCTGGACACCGCCCAGGCGGCGCGCGGCATCGCCGTGGCACAGTATGAAAAAGCCATCCAGAGCGCGTTTCGCGAAGTGGCCGACGCACTGGCCGGGCGCCAAACCCTGGCGCTGCAGCTTCAGGCCAGCCAGGCCCTGCTGCAGGCCGAGTCCGAACGCAGCCGCCTGACCCGGCTGCGCTTTGACAACGGTGCGGCCAGCCAGCTCGATTGGCTCGACGCCCAGCGCAGCCTGTTTGCCGCACAGCAGGCTCTGGTGCAGGCGCGCACCGCGTATCTACAAAACCAGGTCACTTTTTACAAGGTGCTGGGCGGTTAGCGGCAGCGCCGCATGAGCTTGCGACAAGCGGTGGTCGGCAAAAAATGGCCGTAGATGGACTGGCCAGACGCGGCACAAAACGCGTCATTGAGCAACTTGGCGGAGCACCCGCATTTCCTGGCCAAATCGTCCAGCCCTAACCCGCTCCCAGAGGGCGAGGGGGAAAGCCAGCATCACTTTGGATCGCACCCGAATGGCTGTTCGAGGTTGCCAAAGATCAAACACTTGATGTCTGTCACTGTCCAACTGGACTGGTCTGATGATTCCAGTTCCAAATCATTTGTGGCTGGGCGTGAAACCGCAGGCACTGCACTGGCTTGTCCCCATGCATCTTCAGAGACATGGGTAGGACAAGGCGAAGCAACCATGACACGGATGATTTGGCAATGGAATCAGGGGACAACTTGAAGCACCGGGCAGGACTATCGGGATGTATAGTCATCGCCTGCCCGGAATCCACCGGCGGACTCTGTCAAGGCTCTTGAATCCGTGCTCAGTTTTCAGCCTTTTTTTGCATCGGCACCCGCCAACAACCTCTTGTACGAGGGTTTTCATGACCCGGTGCTGGTCGGTTTCTCGGTGGCCGTCGCAATCCTTGCGTCTTTTGCCTCGCTGCTGGTTTCCCAACATGTGGCCCATACGAACACCTCGACAGCACGCCGCAGTTGGGTCGCGCTGGGTGGCTTGTGCCTGGGTTTTGGCATCTGGGCCATGCACTTCATTGGCATGCTGGCGTTCAACCTGCCATGCACCAGCAGTTTTGATACCACACTGACACTGCTGTCAACGGTGCCGGCCATTCTGGCCAGCGTGCTGGCTGTCAACACCATCAGCCGGGCGCAGCTCACACGTTGGCAGTTGCTCAATGGCGGCCTGCTGATTGGCGCGGGTGTTGGCACCATGCACTATGCGGGTATGGCAGCGATGCGCATCAATGGTTTCATTCGTTACGATGCCGGGCTGTTTTTTCTGTCTCTGGTGGTGGCGGTGGTACTGGCCATACTGGCGCTGTGGATCAAGCTGCGGCTTCAGACCTGGTCGCGGCAGCACCCGCTACAGGCCACGGCCATCACTGCCGTGGTGTTGGGTCTGGCGGTGTCGGGCATGCACTATGTCGCGATGCTGGCGGCTTATTTTGTTCGCGACGATGGCCTGGTTCTCGATGCCGGGATGGCACCCTCGCATCTGGCCGTGATTGTGCTGCTGATATCGGGCCTGATCATTGTGGTGACGGTTTTTGCCACCTTTATCGAGCTGCCCAGTCTGCTGTCACTCAGGCGTTCCTTGCGGGTCGTGAGCTTGCTGGCGCTGGCGTGGGTGGCCATCAGTTGGCTTGGTGCCGACAACTATTACAGCCGTCTGTCAGGCGACTACTATCAACGCCAAACCGAGATCGCCGCGCAGCAGATTGCCCACGTCAGCAGCAACATCGAACAAAGTCTGGCGGTGCTGCGGGGCGTGCCATTGGTGCTGGCCAGCGACCCCCAAACGATAAATGCCTTGCGCCGCTTTGGCACCTCCGCAACCCCCGCGCGAGGTCCCCATGCGGCGCGCCAGCAGGCATGGAGCCAAGACCCCCTGCTGGCTACCAGTGACCGGGTTCTCAGCTTGTGGGCAAGCCAGCTGGGGGCCGATGTCATCTGGTTCATGAATGCCGCTGGTGATTGCGTGGCCGCCAGCAACGCCGGAACACCCGACAGCCTGGTAGGCAACAACTTTGCCGATCGCGACTATTTTTTGCAGGCGCGAAAAGGGCAGCGTGGGCAGCAATACGCGTTTGGCCGTGTGACCAGTGCGCCCGGCCTGTATTTCTCGGCCCCGGTTTTTGCGGCTGGCCAATTTTGGGGGGCCGTGGTGGTTAAACGCAACGTTGCCCATTTCGCGGGATGGACCCAGCAACTGTCAGCCTTTTTTACCGACGCCAACGGCGTGGTGATTCTGGCTGGCGACAAGAGTCGGGAATTCCAGGTCTTGCCAAACGCCAGCATCAGGCAAATGAGCCCGGAACTCCGGTTGGCACAATACCGTCGCAGCCAATTTGACACCTTGCGCATTGAGCCCTGGGGCAAGCCCGGGCTCTACCCGGCGGCGGTGCTGCTGGGAAACAGTGAGCATCCCTGGATCCTGTCATCAAAAACCCTGACGGACACCACCCTGTCAGTGCATGTGGCTCAACCCCTGGACGTGCTGGTGCGTCATGGTACCGAGCAGCTCTGGTCGTTTTTTTTGCTGGCAGCGGCAGGCAGCTTGCTGATCATTGCGGCCTCGGTGGTGGTGGTTTACCTGCGCGAGTCACGTCAGATGCAAGCCGAGTTCCGGATTGCCGCCACCGCTTTCGAGAGCCAGCAAGGCATGCTGATCACCGATGCCAACCAGATCATCCTGCGCGTGAACCAGGCTTTCACCGATATCACCGGCTTCAGCGCTGATGAAGTGGTGGGCAAGAGCCCCAAGTTGCTGCAATCGGGGCAACACGACGACGCCTTCTATGCCGGCATTTGGGACAGCATGGCACACACCGGGGCCTGGCAGGGTGAAGTCTGGAGCCGGCGCAAGAGTGGCGAAATTTTTCCTGAATGGCTGCTGATCACCGCCGTCAAGGATGAGGCGGGTGGCATCACCCACTATGTAGGCACCATCGCCGACATCACAGCCCGCAAGCAGGCCGAAAACGAGATCAACAACCTGGCTTTCTACGACCCGCTGACGAGTTTGCCAAA
>JAIFMA010000199.1 GCA_020048795.1 Rhodoferax sp. | reverse complement strand
AAGGCTCAAAAATGAATCCCCCGCATCATCTGCTGCATCGCCACCGCTTCCGGCGACAACTGTGACCTAGTTGGCTTATCGCCAGCTTTTGCACCTTTGGCGGCGCTGGAGTCCGGGAACATCCTGAAGCTCGTATTCATCGCAATCTGGGCTACACGCGGCAGCAAGGCATGCAGCAGCTGACCGGTGATGCCCAGCCGGGTGGCAATACGCACCGGTTTGAAAATGCACGCCTGAGCGATCATGTCAGCGGCCTCTTCAGGTGACAGGGTCGGCACATTGTTGTAGAGATTGGTCGGCGCAATCATCGGTGTGCGTACCAGCGGCATATTGATGGTGGTAAAGCTGATGCCCTGGTCGGCAAACTCGCTGCTGGCGCAGCGTGTCCAGGCATCCAGTGCTGCCTTGCTCGCGACATAAGCGCTAAAGCGTGGCGCATTGGTCAGCACACCGATGCTGCTGATATTGACGACATGGCCTTTGCGTTTGGTCACCATGCCGGGCAAAAAACCGGTGGTCACGCGCAAGCTGCCAAAGTAGTTGAGCTGCATGGTGCGCTCATAGTCGTGAAAGCGGTCATAACTCGACTCAATGGCACGGCGAATGGAACGCCCGGCGTTATTGATCAGAAAGTCAACACCACCATGCTGGGCTATCACCTGTTGCACAAACGCCTCGCAGGCCTGCTGCTCGGCGATATCTACGGCGTAGGCGATGAAGCGGTAACCCTTGGCCTTGGCTTCGGCGCAAGCCTCATCAAGCTTGTCCTGATCGCGCCCGCAAATCAGCGTGATGGCACCGGCTTCGGCAAACTTGTGCGCGGCAGCCAGTCCAATGCCAGACGACCCACCGGTGATCAGCACCACCTTGCCCCCAACGGTGCCACGCAGGCTGCGGTCAATATGCAGATCGGGGTCCAGATGGCGCTCCCAATAATCCCACAGCCGCCACGCGTAGTCTTTCAGATTGGGGCAGCTTACCCCCGTGCCCTTGAGGGCGGCCAGGGTGTCGCGGCAATCAAAGCGGGTCGGGTAGTTGACAAAAGTCAACATGTCTTCGGGCAAACCAAGATCTTTCATGATGGCGTTGCGCACCCGGCGCACCGGTGCCAGCGCCATCAGGCCTTTGGTCACGCTGCGGGGAATAAAGCCCAGTAACGCAGCATTGACGAACAGGTTCATCTTGGGGGCGTGAGCCGCCTTGCTGAAGATGTCCAGCACATCACCCACCCGGTATCCGACTGGATCGACCAGGTGATAACACCTGCTGGTGATGTCTTTTTGATGGCTGATCGCAGCCAACGCATCGACCACGAAATCGACCGGAACAATGTTGATCCGCCCTCCTTCCAGGCCAATCGATGGCATCCACGGTGGCAGCAACTGACGCATGCGCTGAATCAGCTTGAAAAAATAATAGGGGCCATCAACCTTGTCCATCTCGCCCGTCATGCTGTCGCCCACCACCATGGCCGGACGGTATACCGACCAGGGCTGCTGGCACTCGGTACGCACGATTTTTTCGCTCTCGTGCTTGGTCATGAAATACGGGTGTTCGTAGTTTTCCGCTTCATTAAACATGTCTTCGCGAAACACCCCTTCATAAAGCCCCGCCGCCGCAATCGACGACACATGGTGAAAATGCCCGGCATCAATGGCGCAGGCCAGATCCACCGTGTTTCGGGTGCCCTCAACGTTGATGGCGGTCTGACTGGCCTCATCGGCCCCTAGGTCGTAGATGGCGGCCAGGTGAAAAAAGTGATCAATCTGCCCCTTGAGCGGTTTGATGTCCTGGCTGGACAGGCCCAGTTTTTTTTCAATCAGGTCGCCAAAAACCGGTATCGACCGCGCCGCGCTGACGCCCCAAAATTCACGCAGAGCCTTGACTTTGCCTTCGCTTTCGTTGCGTATCAAAAAGTACACGACCGAGCCTTTTCGCTCCAGCAACTTTTTGACCAATCGTTTTCCAATAAATCCTGTGGCACCAGTTACAAAATATTGCATAAACACTCCGTTTTGATGCCCTATTCTTGCCTGAGTTGACTGCTTTTGCATTCAGCATAAACCCGTGGGCCACAGCAAAAAGTTGGGGCAAATTAGAAAGATGCACCTACAACGCAATCAACAGGCCAACTACAGTACCGCCACATTCAGGTCAATCTGCCTGCAATTCAATCCCTGCCATTTCATTACTTTTTTTACATCCAACCGGAGAAACCACCATGGTTACCAAACTCAAGAAAACCGCCGCATCCGGCAAAACCACTGCCACCCAAAAAGCCGGCACGCCTTTAAAAGGTTCGGTGAAGGATTCTGCCCAGCAGATCTGGCAGGCCGGTTTGGGTGCCTTCACCAAGGCGCAAGTTGAGGGCAGCAAGGCTTTTGAATCCCTGGTCAAGGAAGGAGTCAGCTTCCAACGTAAAACGCAGTCTGCTGCTGAAGAAAAAATCACCGAAGCGACCCAGAAAATGACCAGCATGGCCACCGATATTTCGTCCAAGGCATCCGGCCAATGGGACAAGCTGGAAAACATCTTTGAAGACCGTGTGGCCAAAGCCCTGAACAAACTCGGCGTGCCCTCGGCCAAAGACATTAGCGCACTGATTGCCCGCATTGACGAGCTCAATACCAGCGTGCAAAAACTGACGCCACCCAAGGCAACCGCCAAGGCTAGCGCCAAAGTGCCAGCAGAAGTCGTGGCACCAGGGGCCTCAAAAGCCACAAAAAAAACGACAGCAGTTGCCAAGCCTGCGGTCAAAAAAGTCGCCCCGCCCAAACCAGCCATGCCGGAAGCGGTTCCAACTCAGGTAAACCCTGTGTAAAAACAGCACGATCGGTCTTAAACTTTGACCCATGAAACAAAAGACACCCCGCCCACCCAGGATCGCCTTGGCTTTGGCTGGCGGTGGGCCTTTGGGGGCAATTTATGAGATCGGTGCGCTGTGTGCCCTGCAAGAGTCGCTGTTGGGGCTCGACTTCAACCGTTTGCAGCACTACGTTGGGGTTTCGGCTGGTGGATTTATCGCAGCAGGTCTGGCCAACGGGATCACGCCGTTGGATTTATTTTCCCTGTTTATCGAAGATCGTAAACATCAGACCGAGGCGTTTGATCCAGCCTGGCTGCTCAGGCCGGCGTTTGCCGAGTTTTTCTCGCGCTCCATGTTGCTGCCCGAACTATTGTTTGAAGGAGCTTGGCAAAGTACGCTAGGTGGCAAAACACTGATTCGTGCGCTGGAGCGGCTCAGCCCCAGCTTGCCCACCGGCATCTTTTCAAATGCACAAATCGACATCGAACTGGCCCGTTTGTTTTCACGTCCCGGGCGAACCAACGATTTTCGGCAACTCAAGAGTCGATTGACCCTGGTTGCTACCCACCTTGACAGCAGCACAGCGGTGGCCTTTGGCCGCCCTGGGTGGGACCATGTGCCCATCTCCAAAGCCGTGCAAGCCAGTGCTGCCCTACCGGGGCTTTTCCCGCCGGTCCAGATTGATGGCCACCATTTCGTCGATGGTGCCCTGATCAAGACCATGCACGCCTCCATTGCCCTTGACGAGGGTGTTGATCTGATGCTGTGCATGAACCCGCTGGTGCCATTTGATGCCACAGCACCACTTGCCGCCAGCGACAGAATCATGCCTTGGACCGCCCCCGACCCAATTCCAAGTATTGTCGAGGGCGGCCTGCCTGCGGTGCTGAGCCAAACTTTCAGGTCACTGATCCATTCCCGACTGATACTGGGCCTGAAGAACTATGAGCAAGCCTACCCCGGCACCGACATCATCCTGATCGAACCCAACCACCGTGACCCGGAACTTTATCTGGCCAACACCTTCAGCTATAGCCAGCGTCGCCACCTGGCAGAGCACGCTTACCAGCAGACCCGTCAGATGCTTCGCTCCAGTCAAACCAACCTGAGCGCCAAATTCGGTCACCACGGCATCACGCTCAACCATGCGCACCTGGATGATGCACGCCGTCATCTTTGCGCACCCAAAAATCCGCCCACCCGCGTTGGTCAAGCCCTGACCAAGCTTCACAACATCATGAACAATCTGGGCCAGGTGATCAGCGAGCCCTGTCTTGAAGGCCAACCAACATGGTAAAAAAGGCACCGCGGCGCACCGCAGAGCGAATTCTGGAAGTCACCCTGACCCTTTTCAACCGCTTTGGTGAACCTAACGTCTCAACCACCCTGATTTCTGCCGAGCTCAACATCAGCCCGGGCAACCTGTATTACCACTATCCGGCCAAGGACGAGTTGATCAATGCCTTGTTCAATCGGTTTGAGCATGAACTGGGTGAGTTGCTGAACGCCAGCGACGATGTGCGCAACGTGGAGGATGCCTGGTTTTTCATGCACACACTGTTTGAACTGATCTGGCAATACCGCTTTCTGTACCGGGACCTCAACGACCTGCTTAGCAAAAATAGGCGCTTGGAAACCCACTTTCAACTGGTCCTGAAAAACAAGACACGCGCTGTCAAGGCGCTGCTTGATGGCATGCGACGTGGTGGTGCCCTGCAAATTGACTCTCGCGAGATTGAGGCGACTGCCACCAGCATGGTGGTCGTGCTGACCTACTGGCTGAGCTACGAATATGTGCGTGACCCGCGTAACGCACTGGAGGTCAACAATGCCCAAGCGGCTCTGCTTCGTGGCGCACAGCATGTACTGAACTTGCTGGCACCGTATCTGGAGCCTGGCCAGCGAGCCCACCTGATTAAGCTGGCGGATGCCTACAATAAAGGATAGTATCCATAATAACGGGAATCAGGAGACAACAATGGTCAGATGGACCGCTTTTCCCTATGCTGGCGAATACAACTTTGATGCCTTGACTGTCAAAAAGAAATGGGCCAGACTTCACGCCGGAGACCGGGAACCTTTGCCCGAAGACCCACGTCTTCTGGAGGCTTGGGCGCATTTTCACAATGGTGAGTTTCACACGGCAGCCACTTTGGGCCTGAGTCTGGGACCGGCAGGGCTCAATGTGGCCAACAAAGCCACCTGCGTTTATGCCACCTACCTAGAAAAGCATGAAGACCGCCGCCTGGCGCTGTTTCTGGAGGTGGCCGAACGTGCGCAAGAACAGCTCGCCAAAGAGCCTGAGAACGTCAATGCCCATTATTGGCACGCCTGTGCACTCGGTCGTTACAGCCAGAGCATTAGTGTGGCCAAGGCACTGGCGCAAGGGTTGGGCAGCAAAGTCAAGACCAAGCTGGAAAACGTTATCAAACAAGAACCCAACCATGCCGATGCGCATGTGGTGCTTGGTAATTTTCACGCCGAGATTATTGACAAAGTGGGGTCCCTGATCGGTGCCATGGCCTACGGTGCCAACCGGGACATGGGGCTCAAGCTGTTTTCAAAAGCCCTGCAACTCAATGTCGATTCGGCTTATTGCATGGTCGAGTATGCGCGGGCCATCCTGATGATCGACGGGGAAAAAATGATCGAGGAGGCCACTCGCCTGTACCAATTAGCGGCCCGCGTCAAGCCAGCCGATGCCCTTGAACGAATTGAAGTCGAAATGGCCAAGACTGAACTGGAAGACTGAGCACTGCTTAGGAAAAAACAGCATTTTTGCCGCCAACCCAACTGGTACTTGCGCAGCATGCTATTACCAAGATAGCGAATTAATCGTCCCAAGGCAACATCATGGTCAACAAGCTGAGCTTTTCAAACTCTGGTCCAAACTGGTCGATGATCGCTTGCGGATCTGGGCACAGGGTGGTGTCGCTGATGAGGCCAAACTGTACGCCCCCACCGTAACTCAAAATCGATACACCCAGACCCACGCTTCCAGACTGCGGCACCCAGAACAGCGCCTGGTCCAGCGTTGCGCCACAGAATTTCATTTTTTCACGTGGCCCAGGTACATTGGTCATGACAGCCGTGGTCTTTTTTGAAAACAGGTTCAGCATGGCATCCTGCGCCGGCTTGATTAACACGCCAGCAATCGCCAGCATCGCAAACGCCATCAGCGGCTGCATACTGCCCTTAAGCTCCGACATGCGTCGACGCACCTCATAAACCCGCTCAATCGGGTTGTCCAGCCCCAATGGCAACACCACGGGTGCCAAGCCGAACTGGTTGCCCAATTTGTAGGCTTGCGACATCGGGCGCAGATTTACCGGCACCATGGCCCGGACTTCCTTGCCCAGCACCGCGTCTCCAAAGCCCTTGAGATACTGAGCCATGGCACCCGCCACACAAGCCAGCAACACGTCGTTGATAGAACAACGCAATGCCTTGCTCACCGCACGCACCTCGTCCAGCGGCAAGGGACGGCACCAGGCCACCCGTTTGACCACGCCAGGCACGCCTTTGAGGCGTGTTGGCGAATCGTCGGCCATCAGTGCCAGGGCCGCACCATCGCGCAGCACCTGATAGACCAGGCGCGCTACATCAGCAGAACCCGCCTTGCCTTTGCTGAGGCCGCTTTCAAGCCATTTTTCCAGCACGTTGCGGGGGTCACCTATCGCCTCGAAAGCGTGCACAGCACCATCGCCGGCAACCTCCAGGGCCTTGATGGCGGCGACTGTCAACGGCTCAATCAGTGTGTGCGACATCCAGTCTTCGGCCGCCTCCCAGCCATGCGGATGAGTCCCGTGGGCAGCACGCTGCGGCGGATCGGTGCCACCATCGACCAGCGTCTGGATCACCGAAATCAACGCCAACCCGTCGGCAATGCAATGGTGAATGCGCACCAACAGGGCTGAGCCACCGTCGAAATGTTCCACCAACCGAAAGTCCCAAAGCGGGTAGCGTGCATCCAGCGGCTGCACGGCGAGTTCCCCCAGGCGCTGCTGCAATTCCTGCTCCGGGTGTTTTTTGGCAGATGCCGGCAACTTCTCGCGCAGAACATGGCGTTTGATCCTGAAGTTGTTATCGGTCACCCAACTGGCACCCGTAGCATCTAGCTGCACCCGCTGCGAAAACCGGGGGTACTTGAGCAGGCGATCTTCAATGCGATCACATACTGCACGGTAAGTTACACCGGGCTTGATGATCCACACCCCGATGATCATCATCAGATTGCTCGGTGAGTCCATGCGCAGCCAGGCGGTATCAACCTTGCTCATGCGCTCTACGGTAAAGGGAATTTTCGTGCGTGTCACCATAACGAATCAAGTCAACTCAATTTTTGGGAATGTTCTCTATTTTGTCGGCAAACGGGCCCGTAAGATAGCTGCGTATTACCCTGATACGAAAATTCAATGCCCTTCACCGAGACCGTCTCCCATGCCAAACCTGAAAAGCAAATTTGAAGCCGCAGTGGCCAACTCCAAAAATTTGAGCGAACGCCCCGACAACATGACCCTGCTCAAGCTTTACGCCCTGTACAAACAAGGCAGCACCGGCGACAACGCAGAGAAGAGACCGGGCTTTACCGACATGGTCGGTCGCGCCAAGTGGGATGCTTGGAATGCACTCAAGGGCACCAGCAGCAACGATGCGATGCAGCAGTACATCGATTTGATTGAGTCGTTAGGGCTTGTCCAAAATTAAGCTGTGCATTTGGCCGTCGGATTTGGGATGCAATGCTAGGCGCAGAGCGCGC
The DNA here is from genome assembly GCA_020048795.1 of Rhodoferax sp. Taxonomy (GTDB): domain Bacteria; phylum Pseudomonadota; class Gammaproteobacteria; order Burkholderiales; family Burkholderiaceae_C; genus Rhodoferax. The sequence continues at coordinate 12,426 of JAIFMA010000199.1, read as the reverse complement.
CGTGCAGCTTTGCTGCACAAGCGGCGATTTGCAACGACGCAGTGCGCCCAAAGCTGGCGAGCCAAATGTGCATGTTATTTGTGGACAAGCCCTTAGGCTGATCAGACTGATTTTCCAGCCCGAACCCGTGCCGGTTTGGGTGTGTGACTGGTGTGCGCCTTGAGCGCCAGCAGGGCATCGAGGTTTTTCACAATTTCGGCCTCAATCCGGTGTTTAAAGGCACCTACCAAAAAACCGAGCTGAGCTTGTAACTCGAAATGGTCTTTGGTCACGAGCAGTGTGCCCTTGACACCTGAGCGAGAAAACTCGACTTCATCGCTGGTTTTCCCCTGGGTATAGGAGCACTCCATGGCGAAATCGGCCTCAACCTGTTCGGCCCATTGAAAAGCTATTTTTCGGGCTTTGGACAAGCCCAGCGCGTGTTCGCGAACAATATGTAAGTCAGCCAAGTGATTGCTCCTTTGCCCATTGTTGAAGTTGTGCCGCGCGCTGAGGCACCGGCAATTTTGCCAATTGTCTGACCGCATCATAAAACCGCTGCCAGTCGCGCCCTTCACGCTCAAACAGCGCTTCAAATCCTGGTGCCAAGTCGTCATAACTGGCCTGCGCACCAAACGCTGCATTATTCGCATGTGCCACCCAGGTATCGAAGCCAGTGTACCCATGCCATTGTTTTTTCAGCTCTGCATAAGCCACTCGAAAATCTTGTAACACTTCATTTTTCATAGCTAGAAGCGCAGTTCTAGTAAGCGCTGGAGGTGTATTACTCGTATAAATCGGTGCCAGTCGAAGACGCACCTCACGGGTCAATGCCCGAAACGCCTGGCGCCGCTGTGCGAGTTGCTGGTAGCTTTGCCGTGTCTGTGGCGTGGCTTGCGATGCCAACCACTGCGCCACGCCGAGGCGCTCGACGGCTGTGGCGAACGACTCGTTGAACGCAGTGTCGTCAGGCACGTAAAGCACCTGATGTGCCAGTTCATGAAACATCAGACGCGCCAACTCACCATCAGGGTAATCCACAAAGGTGTTCAACAACGGGTCACCCCCGGCCCCATTCAGCCAGCCCAGGGTTGAGTAGGCGGGCACACCATAAACACTCACATCCATGCCTTGGGCACGCAGTTCGGCGGCCAATGCCTGCGCCTCGGCCTCATCAAAATAGCCACGGTAACCCACACAGCCCGCCACCGGAAAACACCAGGTTTTCAGTGTCAGTGACAACTCAGGTGCCGCCACCACGTTCCACACCACATGGCGGCGCTGCAAGTCAGCGAAACTCTGGTAACTGGCGTTGTCGGGCAGTTGCAGATCGGTCACGGAAAACCGGCGGATTGACCGCGCCAGCGTCAGCCGCTGCCGCAATCGCACCGGTGTTTGTGCACTGGCGAGCCATTCATCAACCGGTCGCGCGGCCCGCATCACCCGCAGATGTCCGCTGACGGCCTGCCAGTAGTAACGCGTATCAGCGCAACCCGCCAGTTGGGCCAAAACCAGCAACAACCCAGTAACATAGGCTAATCGACGCAGGGACATAAACATGCTTTACAAGTTCAAATCCAGGAATTCAGGCGACGTGATTATGTTGCAGCCGGGCGGCCAGCGGGTGCTGGAGATCATTGGCAAGCACAGCAAAACCGAGCCCAGCCACCCGGGCATTTTGTTGCCGGAACAGATGCCCCAGGCATTGTCAGCATTGGCGCAGGCCATTGCCGACGAAGAAACCCTCCGGCGCCAGGCCATCGCCCAGGCGCTGGCAGACAGCACCCCACCGCCACGCTTCGAGGTGGTAAGCCTGCGCCAACGTGCCCTGCCTTTCATGGACATGATCCGGCAATGTATCAAGGCAGATGAGGCCATAACCTGGGGGGTTTGAACACACTGCCAGAGCCGCAGGGCTTGAAAATGACTCCGGGAATCAGCGGTAGCTACGCGCATCCTCGATCACCTTGCCATCGTTGGGCAAAGTCCCCGGGAGCACGATTTCGACCTGGCCGCGCAGCTTGGTAACGTCGCGGATCGCCTCCATCAACTTGGCTGACAGCGCGTCCGGGCCGCCACAGGATGTCTCGACCTTGAGCGTCATGGTGTCATTGGCCATTTCACCGGTCACCACCAGTCTGACTCGGCCCACTTCAGGAAAGCGCTTGGCAATCTGGTCGATCTGGCCGGGGTGAACAAACATGCCACGAATTTTGGTGGTCTGATCGGCACGCCCCATCCAGCCCTTGATACGGGTGTTGGTGCGCCCGGTTGGACAGTTTCCTGGCAGCACGGCCGACAAATCGCCGGTGCCAAATCGGATCAACGGATAAGTTGGATTCAGCGTGGTCACCACCACCTCGCCCACTTCACCGGGCGCCACCGGATCACCGGTGCCGGGACGCACGACCTCGACAATCACCCCTTCATCCACCACGAGGCCTTCACGGGCCGTGGTTTCAAACGCAATCAAGCCCAAATCAGCGGTGGCGTAACACTGGTAACCCGCGACACCGTGCGCGGTAAACCAGTCGCGCAGGCTCGGTGGGAAGGCTTCACCGCCAAACATGGCCTTACCCACGCTCGGCAACGCCACACCCATCTCGGCGGCTTTTTCAAGAATGATCTTGAGGAAACTCGGGGTGCCAATATAACCCCCCGGTTTCAGCTCAGCCATCGCCTGCACCTGTTGTTCGGTTTGGCCGGTACCGCCCGGGAACACCGTACAACCCAGCGCATGAGCACCGGTCTCCATCATCGAGCCCGCCGGCACAAAGTGGTAACTGAAACTGTTGTGAATCAATTCCCCCGGACGAAAACCGGCGGCAAAAATCGCCCGGGCCATGCGCCAGTAATCTTTTGAGGTGCCCTCGGGCTCATAAATCGGCCCCGGACTGGCAAACACGCGTGGCATGGAGGCGCCAAACCCCCGCGCACTAAAGCCACCAAACACGCTGCCACCGCGACTGCGACCGGCAAGTTGCAGTTCCAGCAACTCATGTTTGCGCGTTACCGGCAACGCAGCCAGGGCCAGCCGGCTTTTGACGCGGGACGGATCGACATCCTTGAGGATCTCAGCAAAGGCGGCTGATGCCAACTTGGCGTGCGCCACCTGAATTGGCAGGGCACCGAGCAAGGCTTCTTCACGCGCGGCACTGTCACGCGTTTCCAGCGCGTCAAAAAATTCGGTCATGATGGTTTTCCCGTAGTAAATGTTGGCCGTCGGTAGCGTCTTGCGCCAAAACGGCAAGCGTCGAATGAATCAAGCCAGCCAGCGTTTGCGACGCTTGTAGCTCTTGACATCCTTGAAGCTCTTGCGCTCACCACCGCCCATGCCGAGGTAAAACTCTTTCACGTCCTCGTTGTTGGCCAGGTCGCTCGCCACACCATCCATCACCACCCGACCCGACTCCATGATGTAGCCATAGTCGGCATATTTCAACGCCATGTTGGTGTTTTGCTCGGCCAGCAGAAAAGTGACTTTTTCCTTGGTGTTGAGGTCTTTCACGATCTCAAACACCTCTTCGACAATCTGCGGCGCCAGGCCCATCGACGGCTCATCGAGCAACACCATGCTGGGGTTGGTCATGAGGGCCCGGCCAATCGCGCACATTTGCTGCTCACCGCCCGAGGTATAGGCGGCCTGGCTGGTACGCCGTGTTTTCAGGCGCGGGAAATAGCTGTAAACCTTGTCCAGGTTGGTGGCGATCTCGCCCTTGTCCTTGCGGGTGTAGCTGCCTGTCAGCAGGTTTTCTTCGATCGTCAGGTGGGCAAAACAGTGCCGGCCTTCCATCACCTGCACCACACCGCGCTGCACCAGATCGGCCGGTGACAGGTTTTCGATGCGTTCACCGCGCAGCTCGATCGAACCCTTGGTGACCTCGCCACGCTCACCCTTGAGCAAGTTGGAAATAGCCCGCAGCGTGGTGGTTTTACCCGCCCCGTTGCCGCCCAGAAGGGCCACGATCTTGCCCTGTGGCACATTCAGGGACACGCCCTTGAGCACCAGAATGACATGGTTGTAAATGACCTCGATGCCATTGACGTTGAGAACGATGTTGTTGGGTTCCATATTTCCTTGCTTTCACCAATCAACAACCCTGCACGCAGGGCTATTGGCTGGGCATCCCGGCGTTGTGGCCGGGATGCATTCACCACCAAAACAATAGCGTGTCGCGCTTATAGGACGGGGGCTCGTGGCCAATTTGTCATATAAACTGGTGCACAACTCGGTTAGGACTGACAGTCGGCCGGGGCGCGGCGCGTCATCTTCTTGTCAGTCAGATATTTCTCTGAACCGGCCTTGATCATGGGTTTGAGAATCTGCTCGTCGGCCTCAATAAAGTCTGAAGTGATGTTCCACTTCTTGCCGTCCCAGGTCTGAATGCGCGCGGCACTGGAGCCCATGTGATCGACACACGAAGTGCTGATCGGGCGCATCACGCCAGTGAACCCCAAGGCTTCCAGTTTCTTCTGATCCAGCGACAGGTTCTCCAGACCCCAGCGCACCTGCTCACTGGTCATGACCTTGCCTTTGCCAAAACGCTCCTGGGCGCGGCGCACTGCCTCAATGGACAGCATCTGAATGATCACACCACGGGTATAGAGCACCGAGCCGACCTCGTCTTTGGGCCCGGTTCCCTGGCTCTTGTCATGCACGTGTTTCAGAATGTCCTGAATGACCTTGGGTTGCTGACCCGAGGTATTCAGGGCCAGCGCCTGGTAACCCTTGGCGCCTTCGCCCACGTCTTTCACATCAGGCTCGGCACCGGCCCACCACACGCCATACATCTTGTCGCGCGGGTAGCCGGTGGCTTGCGCTTCTTTCAGGGCGGTTGAATTCATCACGCCCCAACCCCACAGCAGCACATAGTCAGGCTTGGACTGGCGCACTTGCAACCAGGCGGCTTTTTGCTCAACCCCTGGCGCGGTGACTGGCAGCAACTGCAGGTCAAAGCCATGCATTTTGGAACGCTCCTGCAACAGCGGAATGGGCTCTTTGCCAAACGGGCTGTCGTGGTAAACCAGCGTGATCTTCTTGCCCTTGAGTTTGTCCAGACCACCCAGGCTCTTGCCAATGTGCTGGATCAAAATGTCAGCACCGGTCCAGTAACTGCCCATCAAAGGAAAGTTCCATTTGAACGCTGTGCCGTCCTGCGACACCGACAGACCGTAACCCAGGGTCATCAAGGGCATTTTGTCGGCCGGGGCTTTTTCGGTCAGGGCAAACGTGATGCCGGTGCTCTGGGGGTCAAACAAGGCCACACCCGGCTTGCTCTTCAGACGCTCATAACACTCCACGCCGCGGTCGGTGGCGTAGCCGGTTTCGCACTCTTCAAAGGTCAGCTTGACGCCGTTGACGCCGCCGTCACGGGCATTGATCATTTTGAGGTAATCCTGCTTGCCGTTGGCCCATGGCACGCCATTGGGTGCATAGGCACCGGTGCGATACGACAGCAGCGGGAAGAACTGCTCTTTGGCCTGGGCAAAAGCCGAGGCTCCGGCAGCCACCATGACGCTGGCCAAAACAATGTTGCGGATTTTCATTGAAGTCTCCTAAAGGTTCGGCACTTGGATGCCTGTGGTTAACAAAAAAACGATCAAACTCAGTGCGGGAAAGGCCAAAGTCGCAGCTTTTGCTTGCCAATGGACCACAATTTGGCCAGACCATGGGGCTCGACGATCAAAAACCAGACAATCAAGGCACCAAAAATAATCAGCTCGGCGTGGGCGGTCACCACGGTTGAGATCTGAACCCCCACCAAGTTGCCGAGGGCCGGTAATAGTTGGTTGAGAAAAATCGGCAAAAACACAATAAAACCGGCGCCAAAAAAACTGCCCATGATGGAGCCCATGCCGCCAATGATGACCATGAACAGCAGTTTGAACGACAGATCGACCGAGAACGCAGCCGGCTCCCACGAGCCCAGGTAAACAAAGCCCCACAGCCCACCGGCCACGCCCACAATAAACGAGCTCACCGCAAAGGCGGTCAGCTTGGCATACATGGGGCGAATGCCAATCACCGCGGCGGCCACGTCCATGTCACGGATCGCCATCCATTCGCGGCCAATGGCCGAGCGCACCAGATTTTTGGCCAGCAAGGCCAGCACCACCAGGATCGACAGACAAAACAAGTATTTGGACAGCGGACTCTCGATCGGGTAGCCCAGCACCTTTAGGCCCGACACCGACACCGAGCCCGAGGGCGCGTCATTGGTGAACCACTTGATGCGCAAAAACATCCAGTCACTGAAAAACTGGGCTGCCAGCGTGGTCACCGCCAGGTACAAACCTTTGACGCGCAAACTCGGCAGGCCAAACAAAATGCCAAACGCCGCCGAACACAGGCCGCCCAGCACCAGCGCCAGCAGCACCGGCATCCCCTCAACCCGGACAAAGAAGTTGAACGCTGCGTAGGCCCCAACGGCCATGAAGGCCCCCGAACCCAGTGAAATCTGGCCACAGTAACCCACCAGAATATTCACCCCCAGCGCAGCCACCGACATGATGACAAAGGGTATCAAAATGGCGCGGAACATGTATTCGCTGGTGAGCATGGGTACCACCACAAACGCTGCGGCAATCAGCAACAACACCGCCCACCGGTCTTGCGTGATGGGAAAGATCTGCTGATCTGCCCGGTAGCTGGTTTTGAATTGTCCGTTTTCTCTGTAAAACATTCTGATTCCTCTGGAGAAACTATTTTTGTACTGTTGCGATCTGTGCTGCCACGCAAGTCATCATGTAAAGACAGTCAAACGCGATCAATAATCTTCTCTCCAAACAGGCCTTGGGGCCGATACAGCAAAAACAGCAGGGCCAATACATAGGCGAACCAGATCTCGATGCCGCCACCGACGTAGGGGCCCAGGAACACCTCAGACAACTTTTCTCCCACACCGATGATCAGGCCGCCAATGATGGCCCCTGGCACCGAGGTCAAGCCGCCCAAAATCACCACCGGCAATGCCCGTAGCGCCACCGTTGTGAGGGAAAACTGCACACCCAGTTTGCTGCCCCAGATCATGCCGGCCACCAAGGCCACCACACCCGCCACACACCAGACAATGACCCAGATGCGGTTGAGCGGAATACCGATGCTCTGCGCCGCCTGGTGGTCGTCGGCCACCGCACGCAAGGCGCGGCCGGTCACGGTTTTCTGGAAAAAAATGGTCAGCAAACCCACCAGCACCGCGGCAATCACGGCGGCATACAAGTCTTCCTTGTTGATCAGGATGCCGCCTTCGAACAGGCTCTCGAATGCCATGATGGGCTCTTTGGGCATGCCCACGTCAATCTTGTAGATGTCACTGCCAAAAATGGTTTGCCCAAGGCCGTCCAGAAAATAACTGATGCCCAGCGTGGCCATCAGCAGCGTGGTGCCTTCCTGATTGACCAGGTGGCGCAAGGCCAGGCGCTCAATCAGCCAGGCCACACCAAACATCAGGATGCCAGCACCCACAAACGCCAGCAGATTGGCAATGACCGGGCTGGAAATGCCCGCATACAGCGGCAACCACTCGGAAAAACGTGCCATTGCCAGTGCCGCAAACAGCACCATGGCACCCTGTGCAAAATTAAACACGCCCGAAGCCTTGTAAATCAGCACAAAACCCAAAGCCACCAGCGAATACAACATGCCGGCCATCAGGCCGCCTAACAGTGTTTCAAGAAAAAATGCCATCTTGTGTGTCTCCCGCCGGGTTAATGTGAGGTGCCCAGATAGGCGCTGATGACTTCTTCGTTGGTGCGAACTTCATCGGGGGTGCCGTCGCCAATCTTCTTGCCGTAGTCCAGCACCACCACACGGTCGCTGATGTCCATCACCACACCCATGTCATGCTCAATCAGCACAATGGTGGTGCCAAACTCTTCGTTCACTTCGAGCACAAAACGGCACATGTCCTGCTTTTCTTCCACGTTCATGCCGGCCATGGGCTCGTCGAGCAGCAGCAGTTGCGGCTCCATCGCCAGGGCGCGGCCCAAATCGACGCGCTTTTGCAACCCATACGGCAACTGACCAACAGGTGTTTTGCGAAACGCCTGAATCTCCAGAAAGTCGATGATGTGCTCGACAAATTCACGGTGGGTTTCTTCTTCGCGCTGCGCCGGGCCCAGGCGCAAAGCCTGCAAGAACAGGTTGCTTTTTATTTTCAGGTTGCGCCCGGTCATGATGTTGTCGATCACACTCATGCCCTTGAACAGCGCCAGACTCTGAAAGGTGCGGCCAATGCCCATGCTGGCCACCTGATAGCTGTCCATGTGGCTGAAGGTCTGACCCCTGAAGGTAATGGCACCTTGCTGCGGCCGATAAACGCCGTTGACACAATTGAGCATCGAGCTCTTGCCTGCACCGTTGGGGCCGATGATGGCGCGCACCTCATGCTCGCGCACATTGAACGAAATATCGGTCAACGCCTTGACGCCACCAAAACTCAAAGAGATGTTCTTGACATCCAGAATGACATCGCCAATTTGTTTAGTTGCCATAGGGTTTACTCAATTCAGGCCGCGGCCTTGACCGGTGCAAAGGTCTGGGCATCGTCAATGCGCAGCGTAGCGCTGACTTTGCCGGTGCGCCCGTCTTCAAACTTGACCAGGGTTTCAATAAATTGCGTGGTCATGCCACCATACAAAGCATCAATCAGCACGTCGTACTTGTCGGCAATAAAACCGCGGCGAACCTTGTTGGTGCGCGTCAATTCGCCGTCATCTGCATCAAGCTCCTTGTGCAGCACCAGAAAGCGGCTGACTTGGGAACCCGCCAGCAATTCGTCCACACTCAGGTCGGCATTGACCTTTTCGACACATTCCTTGACAAGCTGATAGACCTCAGGCTTTTGCGCCAGGTCGGTGTACCCGGCATAAGGCAGGTTGCGCCGCTCGGCCCAGTTGCCCACCGCGTCAAAGTCGATGTTGATCATGACGCAGACCTTCTCGCGTCCGTCACCGTAGGCCACCACTTCTTTGATATGCGGAAAAAACTTGAGCTTGTTCTCCACGTACTTGGGGGCAAACATGGCGCCATCATTGCTGCCGCCCTTGAGATGCCCCACATCCTTCACGCGGTCGATGATCTTCAGGTGGCCGTGCGCATCCAGAAAGCCGGCATCGCTGGTGTGGTACCAGCCGTCCGGGGTCAACACCTCAGCGGTGGCCTCAGGGTCTTTAAAGTAGCCCTTGAGCAGGCCAGGCGACTTGACCAGAATCTCGCCGTTGTCAGCCACCTTGATTTCCACACCCTCGCAGGGCACGCCCACGGTGTCGGCACGGGCCTCCTGGTCGGGTTGCAGACAGACAAACACCGCCGTTTCAGTGGAGCCATACAGTTGTTTGAGGTTGACACCAATCGAGCGGTAAAAGCTGAACAGGTCCGGCCCAATCGCCTCGCCGGCCGTGTACGCCACGCGCACCCGGCTAAAGCCCAGATTGTTGCGCAGCGGGCCATAAACCATGAAGTTGCCCAAGGCGTACAAGATACTGTCAGCAAGGGAGACACTTTTGCCATCCATCAGGGTTGGGCCCACACGCTTGGCCAAGTCCATGAAATAGTGAAACAGCTTGCGTTTGAATGCGCCGGCATCTTCCATGCGAATCATCACACTGGTCAGCAAACCTTCAAACACACGAGGTGGCGCGAAATAATAGGTTGGACCGACTTCTTTCAGGTCGATCGTGACGGTGGCGGCGGATTCGGGGCAATTCACCACGTAGCCGCAACTCAGCCACTGGGCATAACTGAAAATATTCTGCCCAATCCAGGCCGGCGGCAAATACGCCAGCACATCTTCGGCGTGGGTCAGCTTGTCAAAATCAGCACCGGCGCGGGCGCGGTTCAGCAGACTGTCATGCGTGTGCACCACACCCTTGGGGTTGCCGGTGGTGCCTGAGGTAAAGAACATGGCCGCAACGTCATCTGGCAAAACCTTGTCCACTTCATTGCTGAAAAAATCCGGGTGGATGGCGGCAAAGACCTTGCCCGCAGCAACCAGTTCATCAAGTGCTGCCAGGCCTTGCTCGTCGTAGTTGCGCAGGCCGCGCGGGTCATCAAAGTAAACGTTGGTGAGCTGCGGGCACCGCTCGCGGATTTCAAGCAACTTGTCCACTTGCTCCTGGTCTTCAGCAAAGGCAAAGCGGACATCGGCATTGTTCAGCGGAAACACGCACTCGGGTGCTGCGGCATCCTGGTACAACGCAATCGGCACCGCGCCTAGCGCCTGCACCGCCAGCATGGTGGCGTAAAGCCTTGGGCGGTTGGCACCGATCACCACCATGTGCTCATGCTGACGCAGTCCGGCCTGATGCAGGCCACACGCCAGATGTTCCACCATGGCGGCCATGCCCGCCCAGGTGATGGCCTGCCAGATGCCATACTCTTTTTCACGCATGGCGGTATCGGTCGGCCGCTGGCTGGCATGATTCAACAGTAACCGCGGAAAAGTGGTTCGCATCGGGGCACCTTGTCTGTCCAAATCGTCGCAAGCCAAAACCGGCTTGGCGTTGGCTGATATAGGTCTATGATAGGACCCAATTTGACGCTAAGTTGTCATTTGAGCGACAATTCAGCCCGTTCTCGCTAGGTGTTTTCCCTGCTTTCTATCAAACCCGCAGCGTTATTAAAGTTTCCACCATGAGTCTAGAAGCCAGCCTTTTTCAGCGCCGCCGCCCCTTGACGACGGCTGAACTCGAGGTCATTCCGTGGCTCAAGCGCCTGCTGCCGCACGAGCGGGAACGCGCGGTCGAAGACCTCAAGATCGCCAATGCCCAGCCCGGTGACTTTGTCTGCCGCACCGGGCGCCCGGCCACCTACTGGTTTGGCGTGATTGAAGGCTTGCTGAAAATGAGTGCTGACAATGCAGAGGGGCAAACCATGACCTTCACGGGCGTACCGCCCGGTGGCTGGTTCGGCGAAGGCACGGCCTTGAAGCGCGAGGGTTACCGCTACAACATCCAGGCGTTGCGTAAAAGCATGGTGGCCGGCCTGCATGTGGATACCTTTCATTGGCTGCTGGATCACTCGATTGGCTTCAACCGCTTCGTCATGAATCAGCTCAATGAGCGCTTGGGCCAGTTTATTGCTGCGCGCGAAATCGACCGCATGAACAACCCGAATATCCGGGTAGCGCGCAGTCTGGCAGCGCTGTTCAACCCGGTGCTTTACCCGGGCCTGGGCACGGTGCTGCGCATCACCCAGCAAGAGTTGGCCTATCTGGTGGGTTTGTCGCGCCAGCGCGTCAACGAAGCCCTGACCACTTTGGCCGCTCAAGGGGCTATTCAGGTGGAATATGGCGGCCTGCGGGTCACTGACCTGCAGGCCTTGCGCAGCGCCCCTTTTTAACCGGTGAATGGGAAAGTGATCATGCGGCAGCGTCGAAGCGTGGCGCGGAAATGGTGCCAAGGCAAGTCGCCAGGAAATCATCCACTTGTTGTAACTACCCAGCATCCCAACCCTGCATGCGGACCAGGCATTCCTAAAGAAACAGGGGCAGCCAGGATGAGTGTGAGCACAAGCCCGCACACCCGGGTCCTTTGGATTGCGTGAATTTTGAAAGCATCATTCTTCCCACAATGGCTGCGCCACCCCTGATCAATACAGCCAAGCCAATGCATGTCCAACAAACGCAAAACCAAGGGCCGTCTTCATGTTCCCAAGTTGAAGTTCGTGCTGCGCGCGGCAATGTCACAGCCGTGAATTTGGGCATACAAGCCCGTTCCTGGCCGCAGATGCCAACTCTCCCAGGCTTTGCTGGCCGAATTCAAGGCGCGTTTGAGCCCCTCATCGGCACCTTCAAGGGCGACCAGGGGTTCGTAGTATTTCTGGCTTACTGCCTTTAACTGCTCAATCAGGCTGTCAACCTGGGCAAGGAATACCGCTCGACTGACGTGCGGTTGCTCGGTAAACATCGCACTCGCTTGAGCAGCCAGAGCTGCCTCATCGGCTTGGCGTGCCCAGCAACGCACCTCACAGTAGGTCAGCAATGCCATCCTGCCGAGCTCATCGTTTCTGCGCGCGTATTGGAGGTCAGCGAGCAGGTCGTCTAGCCGTAATCGAAGTTCAAGCGATATTCTCATGTTGCGGTGCAGCATAGATTTTGGTTCTGACCAGCTACTGACGATGAAATGGTTTAGAGTCAGATGTCAACAACCACACCGCACTGCTGCATGGCAGCGCATCATCCGTCCTGTGCGTTGCTTTTTTTGCGCAGTGTTTGGCGAGAAAACTTGACCCAACAGCATGAATTGTCAATCCCGCGAGAGTCGGCATTTTTGCTATATTTCAAGACCTGACCCCATCGGCTCATTCGTCCGCCACGTAGGGGTTGGTGCGCCGCTCCCGGCCAAAGGTGCTCTCGGGGCCATGGCCGGGGATAAACACCGTGTCGTCACCCATCGGCCACAGGCGCTCTTTGATGCTGGCAATCAGCGTGGCGTGGTCGCCCTGCG
>JAIFMA010000089.1 GCA_020048795.1 Rhodoferax sp. | reverse complement strand
CCGGACAAAAAGACATGGCCGAGGCGCTTTTGGGTGCCACGGTCGATCAGTATTTGCGCGAGCAAATGTCCATCATTGAAACCATTCAGATCGAAAAGCGACGCAGCAAGGACGAAGCCATTGGTCGGATGAATGACAATTTGCGTGACACCGCCACGACACTCTTGGCCATCACGCTGGTGGCGATGGCTTTGATGGGCGCGGTGGGCTTGCTGCTGTACCGCCGAATCACCCGTCCGATCAACGACATGCAATCTAAGATGACAGACATCGCCACCAGTCAGGACTTTAGCCACCGGGTTCCTGTCAAGCGGACCGACGAAATTGGCAGGTCTATCATGGCCTTCAACACCATGATTGAGAAAATTCAGGAAAGCTCCGAACTGGTCAAGCAAAAGACCGCCGATATCCGGGCTATGCTGCATTACATCCCACAGGGTATCCTGACTGTGATGCCAGGCAATAGGGTGCATCCCGAGTACTCGTCTTACCTTGAAAACATTCTGGAAACACAGGACATCGGTGGCCAGGATGTCATGGAGCTTGTTTTTTCGGACACCACATGCGGTGTGGATTTGTTGTCCCAGGTGGAAGCGGCCAGTTCCGCTTGCATCGGCGAAGATGCGATGAATTTTGAGTTTAATGCTCACTTGTTGGTCAAGGAGATTCAAAAAACCATGCCTGATGGTCGCGTCAAAATCATTGATTTGACGTGGTCTCCGATTACCGATGAATCGGGCACAACACTACGGTTGATGCTGAGCCTGCGCGATGTGAGCGAGCTGCGTGCCCTGACGGCCAAGGCCGATGAACAGAAGCGCGAATTGGCCATCATCGGTGAAATACTGGCCGTCAACCAGGAAAAGTTCCGCTCTTTTGTGGACAGTGCAAAAAATCTCATTGCTGAAAATCGGAATCTGATTGCGCAAACCGATGGTCAAGGCTGCCATCTTAAAGACCCTGTGCTGGTGAATTTGCTGTTTCGCAACATGCACACCGTCAAGGGCAATGCGCGCACCTACGGCTTGTTGTTTCTGACCAATGTGTTCCATGAGGCCGAGCAGTCTTACGACGTGTTGCGCAAAAACCTTGATGCACCCTTGGGCGCTGAACAACTGCTTGGCGAGCTAGACACTGCGTCCGTCGCGCTGGAAGAGTATGCCCATATCAATGAAGTCAAACTGGGCCGAAAGGGTCCAGGGCGTCGTGGCGGCGTTGACAAATTCCTGATGGTTCAAAAAGACCTTGTTCAGCGTGATCTGGCTTTGCTGAAAAGTGTTGACGTAACCAGCCTTTCTGCCATGCAGGATGTCACTGAGCACTTGCGCCACAGCCTGCAGCTGATTGGCACCGAAAAAATTCAGGATGTTCTGGCTGGTGTGTTGGACTCGGTGCCTTCCCTGGCCAGAGAGCTTGGCAAGGAAGTGCCACAGCTTGTCGTCAATGACCACGGCATTGTGGTGAAAACCCAGGTCGCGGATTTGCTCAAAAACGTCTTCATGCACCTGTATCGCAATGCAATGGACCATGGTATTGAGTCGGCGCAAAAGCGTCTGGCCCAGGGTAAATCGCCGACGGGAAACATCGCACTCGACCTGTCTTTGGATGACGATGTGTTCACGCTTTGCCTGCGTGATGACGGGCGCGGCCTGGCATTGGGTGTCATTCAGGCCAAGGCCATTGACAGCAAATTGATTGAAGCCGACCAGCCGATCAGTGCCTATGCCATCGCACAACTTATTTTTAGGCCAGGTTTGTCAACCGCCCAAAGTGTCACCGCGGTGTCTGGCCGAGGCGTTGGCATGGATGCCGTCAAAGGTTTTGTCGAGAGCCAGGGTGGCTCGATTTCACTCAACTTGCTGCCCGGCGAAGTCGATGGTGACCATCGCCTGTTCGAGACCCTGATTTGTCTGCCCGGCGAATTTGCGGTCAAGGGCCGGGCTCATACACAATTCAACCTCGTTGCATGATCGAAGCTATCGTTGCCTTGGTTCTGGGTGCCTTGATGGGTGGCGCTGTCGTGGCCTGGCGTGACCAGCAGCGCAAGCAGGTAATGCTCACCATGGTGCCTGGTCAAGAGTTGCAAGCGGTGAAGCTTGAACTGCAAGAGGCAGTGGAGCAGTTGCAGGCTCAACGCGATCAATATCAAGGGCGCGAACACGAAATTCTTGGTGAAGCCACCGAACTGTCCAAGACCCTTGACGAGCACCGGCGATTGCTGTTGGAAATACAGGCCAATTTTTCAGAGGTCAACGGGCAAGCCCTGGTTGAATGTGAAGCTTTTGGCAGCGGTGTCGGCAGCTTGTTGGGTCTGGTCAAGACCTTTGAGCGCTGGCACGCTGACATGAACAACCTGATCATTCACAACCGTGAAATGCATGGGAAAAACGATGATTTCAGCGCCATCGTGCGACAAATGGTAATTGTGACGCTCAATGCCTCGATTGAAGCAGCGCGTGCTGGCGAGCAGGGGCGCGGCTTTTCCGTGGTGGCCGATGAGATGAGATCACTGGCAGGGCGCGCCGAGAAGCTGTCCGCCGACTACCGCAAGAACCTGTACCAGAATGATCTGATCACGGTGAATACGTTTCAAGATCTTCAGGCCGGCGGCAAGATGATCATTGGCTCACTGGTCGGCCTCGAACAGACCTTCAAGAAAATCAGGGAGCGGCTCAGTGCTGAACCATCACCATGATCACCAGCAACGCCTGCGAAAGTTTTGACCACCTGCTTGTACAAGGCATCAGGAGCTGTCTGGTAAACCTGGAGAGCGACAGTTTTGACATCAATGTCGAGGATGATCTAACGGGCTCACATGAGTCGCATCTGGCGATTCTGACAATATCTTCGTACCTGTTTCGAGTGATGGTACTGATTCATTTTTCAGCCGACGATCCAACCCGTGAACACCTTGCAAAGTTGAGCAAAGCAAGCGTCAGCGACATGAACGAACAGGTTTTTATGGATGCCATTTGTGAGCGCGCCAACATGTGTTGTGGTTCGTTGAGTCGAGACTTGTCCCACACTTTTCCCTATATTGGCATGTCAACCCCCAATATCGTTGACCGGCAATGCGCTTCACATCTGAATTCACTCCATCCTGGCCACAAGCGCCACTTCAAGGTAATCGTCAACAGCACTGCGCAGTTCCACGTGACGCTATGTGTGAACAGCTACGACAGGCTGGACTTCGTCGTTGACAAGTCCGCAGTCGACGTTGGCAGTGGCAACCTGGAAATGTTTTGACAGGCACCCAACCATCAGGAGAACCTTATCCCATGAATGAAGAGATCAAAGTTGTCAGCAAATTTCTGATACTCGACGATGACCAGCGGTGCCATCAGCAAATCAAGACCTTTTGTGACGAAAACAGTCTGATCCCGCTCAAAGTGCAGGCCGACAATGTGATGAGTGTGTTGAAGTCCAAAGTTGATCTGGGTGGCATCTTGCTGTCTGAAAATTTTGGGGCTGATGCGGGTGCCGGCATCAGGCTGGGGCATGCCATCCACGCCGTTCGCCCGGAACTGCCGCTGTTTTTGCGGCGGGAGGGTTGTCAACACCTTGATGATCTGTTGCCACATGATCAACGCGTATTTGCCTCAGCCTACATGATTGGCAACATGGCCCAACTTCGGGTGGCACTTGACGAATCGATTTTCAGCTTTGTCTATCCCAATGTCTTGGTGCGCGGCATCTCGGAATTGACAACGGCTGCCCTGGAGAGTCAGTTCATCGACATGAAAGCCGAGGTTGAAGCGCCTTACATCGTGCGCGACAAATTGATTTTTGGGGAAATATTCACCCTGATACCGATAGAAAACAACTGGTGTCGAGGCTACATGATGTTGCAATCAGAAGAGCGGTCCTTGCTGGAGTTGGTCAAATTTGACCGGACGCATGTCAGCGCTGACAAGGCCGACGATTTCCGCAGCCTCAACAGTGTGCTGGGCGAAATCACCAATCTGATATGGGGTGCCTTCAAAAACCGGTATGCAGGAGCCGCCAGCACCGACAGAAATTTGTCACAAGTACCCATCGTCATCAATCATTTGCATCGTTACATTTCTTTTGGCTCTGACAACCCACAACTGTGCTTTCGCTACACACTGACCGACAAGTCACACAGTGAAGCACGGTCATTGGTCATCAATCAGAAGTTTGTGTTCAATCTGAACTGGAACCCTGATGATTTTTCCGAGAACGCGACATCGGTAGAAGAGTTGGTGAGCGCGGGTGAACTCGATTTGTTTTGATTTTTGGAGAAATGAGCATGGCACAAATTCTGGTGGTCGATGATTCGAGTACGGTTCGTAACGAAGTTGGAGACTTCTTGACCAAGAACGGTATGACCGTGACATTGGCGGTTGACGGGCGTGATGGCTTGGCAAAACTCAAATCTGATCCATCGATCAAACTGGTGGTATGCGATGTCAACATGCCCAACATGGATGGTCTGACAATGGCCGAAAAGGCTCGCAGCGAGCTGAACAACCAGGGCGTCAACATCATCATGCTGACCACCGAAAACTCCCCCGCCATGAAAGAGCGGGGCAAGGCGGCTGGCATCAAGGGTTGGATTGTCAAGCCGTTCAAAGGTGACGCAGTATTAGCAACATTCAAAAAACTGGTTGGTGCCTAGTATTTACGCCAGCCCAGCCGATGCCAATGGTCATCACACCCATCAACAAAGCTGCCTACAAGGGCGCGCGAGTGGCAAATAGCACATGACTGTCGGCCATCAATGAAATAACTGCTGCCTGCCGTTAGCTTGGCCATTTTCTTTAGGTTGGTTGGCTGAATGCTTCGTTAAGACTGTCACAAACCGGAATAAAAGTGCCACCAAATGTAACCGGATTGTGATTTTCTGGCTCTTAGATGACAAAGTTGTGGCACCAATGTCAGATAAATCCGGCGTGGTTCAAAAGGTGGAACAGCTCATGGGGAATGTGGGGCCGGCATGAGATTGCATGGTCTGACCGATGTCAGTCTTTTAAGGGTCGTCCAGTTTTTATCGTAGGAACCGCCCTGACGGCTGCCAGAAAGCTGGCATCGGGCATTTCCGCCAGGGCCTTGATGCCAGCGCGGATCAGCTCGCTTTTTTTGGCAAAGGTTATGGTGAAGCTGTCGCGCACGAGCTTTGGCTTCTTGTCCTTGAGCAATTTGTCGGCTTTCAGCTTGACATCGGGCACCATGGTTGCTTTAGCTTCAGCTTTGGGGACCGGCTTGGCCACTGTCTTGGCTTTGGTAGTTGCCTTGGTGGCTGTAGTAGCAGATAACTGAACCACGGGTTTGGCAGCGGCCTGAGTGGGTGTTGTCACTTTCTTGGTCGACGCTCTGACCGCTCTTGGTGCGACAACTTCTGCGGCTATCACTGGCATCACGGGGGCTTGCACAGTACTGGACATGCTCGATGGATCGGTGTTCGAGGTCGCTGGTGCAGTGGCTTGGGTGCTTGTTGGTTTGGATGACATGATGAGACTTTCTTGAAACAACGAGATATATAGTTTATATCGTTTCATGGAGCAAAGTCAAACCACTGCCAAAACCAAAACCAAAACACCAGTAATAACCCGGTGTCACACAGCCGTCATCGAACATTCCTAGACTTCAGTGCCAAATTCATGGATCCTTGCTTTTGATGAACTATGCTGTCCAGGCTCCGGCAACCCCCACCATGACTATCAAATTGCTGTCAGACGATCAGGGCCACCGACTTGGCAAGGAAGTCAAGTCGGTGGCTTGTTGCGGCGTCAACAGCTCTACCCGGTGTTCCAACCCATCGTCTCGTTGGGAGACGGGGCAATTTTTTCTCATGAGGCTTTGATCAGGGGTCCGTTAAACACCTCATTTCATGCGCCCGACACATTGCTGCTGGCGGCTGCGCATGAACACATCAACTATGAATTTGAAAACCACTGTGTCTCAGTGGCACTTGATTTGTGGGGAAGCTTGAACCAGCCTGGTCGCCTGTTTGTCAACATCAGTGCCGATGTCCTGCTCGCGTTGATCAGGCAATGTGGTTGCGACAGCTTGCTGGCCTTGTTGAGCACCATGGGGGTGTCGCCCCGAATGCTGGTGCTGGAAATTACCGAGTACGAACGGGTGTCGGACATGGATCACCTGGCCACGGTGGTGCAACAAGTTCGAGCCGCCGGCGTGGCGATGGCGTTGGACGACTTTGGCGACGGGCGTTCCAGCCTGCGCCTGTGGTCGCAGATCAAACCCGAATTTGTCAAGATTGACAAATACTTCACCAAGTCCATCAGCCAGTACGCTGACAAGCTTAAAACCATTCAGGCGTTGCAGCAAATCGCAGCGATCTTTGACACCGCCCTGATCGCCGAAGGCATTGAAACCGAAGACGATTTGCGTGTTTTGCGTGACCTGGGCATCCAGTATGGCCAGGGCTTCTTTTTGGGCCGACCCGCACGCTTGCCGCACGAGCAGATTGATGCGCCAGCCATGGTGGCCATCCGCGACCATACGGTTGCCGTCTTTCCTGAACCGCAACGCGCACCCTGTGCAGGAACGCTAAGCCGTCTGGCCATCGTGCCGGCCCCGACCGTCGGTTTGAGCACCACCAATGATCAATTGGCGAGGGTACTTTTCAACCACCCAAAGCTGCAAGCCATTGCGGTATTGGATGGTGTACGTCCGGTCGCCATCATCAACCGTAGCGCATTCATGAACGAGTACAGCAAGTTGTATTACCGCGAAATATGGGGCCACAAATCATGCATGCTGCATGCCAACCTTGAGCCCCGTCTGATTGAGCGCAACCACAGCATTGACGAGTTGGTCGGCATTCTTACATCCGAAGACCAGCGTTACCTGGCGGATGGTTTCATCGTCACAGAAAACGGCTGCTACCTGGGCCTGGGTACCGGCGAGCAATTGGTCCGCTCGGTGACCGAAACGCGTATTGAGGCAGCGCGCCACGCCAACCCATTGACCTTTTTGCCGGGCAACATCCCGATCACCCAGCACATTGAGCGGCTGCTGGCCAGCGGCATGGGGTTTGTGGCCTGTTATGCCGACCTGAACAATTTCAAGCCATTCAATGACCAATATGGCTATTGGCGGGGTGACGAAATGATTCGCCTGCTGGCCAGGTTAGCGCAAGCGCATTGCGACACACGGCGTGATTTTGTTGGACATGTGGGCGGCGACGACTTTATCCTGCTATACCAGAGTGATGACTGGCAAACCCAATGCCAGCAGATCATTGATGAATTTGCAGAGCAGGCGCAGGCCTTGTTTGATGCGCCAGCCCGTGCTGCCGGGGGCATTCAGGCCGAAGACCGGTTTGGTGTGTCGCGGTTTTTCCCACTGACAACGCTGTCGATCGGTGCCGTCAGAATCACCGCCCATCAATTTGCCAATGCAGAACAAGTGGCCTCTGTGGCTGCGCTGGCCAAGCACCATGCCAAAACGGACGGCAAGGGCCTGGTGGTCAGAAATGGGGCAGACCGCTAAATTTTGCCACGCTGTGCGGTAGCCATTCAGCCCAGCAGCCCGGCCAGGATTTCTGGCACTTCAAACACAGCGCGATTCTGAATTTTTCTGACGTTGGCTTGCCATTTCGGCAGCTGGCCCACGATTTCGTCCACTGCGGTCTGAACCCTGGTAAAGCTGCGCACGACCACACCCAGGCCATGGGTACTAACCCATTCTGTGTTCCATCGCTCCTGTGGCATGGTCCAGGCGTTGCGGGCAATGATCACGGGCAAACCCATGTGAACCGCCTCACTGACGCTGGCCGGGCCGGGTTTGCCAATAAAAAAGTCGGCCAGTTGCATCCAGTAGGCAACATCGTCGGTAAATTCAACCACGACCCGGGCGGCCCTGGCAGGCCGACGGCGCAGCCATTGGGCTAACTTGGCGTTTCTGCCACAAAGCAGAATCAACGGGGTATCAGCAAGTTTGTCCGCAATGCGTTGCATGGTGTCAGAGCCATAGCCACCAAACATCACCACCCCCACCACCTGCTGTTCATCGAGCCCATGTTTGCGCCGTTCTACGATGCGATCCAAGGTGCTTGAGGCATAAAAACGCGGCGAAAGGATCATGCCTGAGACCTGGTGAATACGCGCTGGCGGAACACCTGCAGACAAGGCCTGGGCTGCAGCATGGTCGGTACCGCAAACGACATGCTGAGGCTGATCGGGCTCAATCCAGAAGTTTGGCGGGTAGTCCGCCATGTCGGTCAGCACCGTTACATAGGGCGTGCCAGGCAGTGCCAAAGACAGGCTTTGGCATAACGCGCGGTTGAAATTGGGGATAAGCGAGACCACCATGCCGGGCCGGGTTGCCAGCCAGTGTGCTTGCATTTTCCTGAGCATCGTCGGGTGGCAGAGCCTGATCAGCCATTGCAGCAATTTCAACTCTTGAGGCATACCCAGCGTCAGGCCGCTGGCCAGGCGCTTGTTGTAAAGGTCTTCGGGCTGCAAGCCCAGGTTGTCGTAGAACTGGCCCTTGGGGTCAAGTATTTCAACCAGATTAACCAGTCTCACCTGCCAGTGCAGGTGCTGCAGGGATTGCTCTAGTGCCCTGGCCGCAGCCCGGTGGCCACCGCCCGCGTTGAAGTAAATCAGGTCAACGCAGGTCATGTCCGTGTCCCATGCCGAGCCAATGTGACGAAGGTGTCACATGCCATTTGATCCTGAGGAGTCGCCTGCAGACTTAGTTGGCGTGCTTGACCACAACCGGTTCAACCTGGAAAACGCTGGTGCTGGCCGGGTTCACCGTCACCTTGACCCAGTGCAGGCTGGGGCTGCCAAAGGTCTGCAGGCGGGTGAAGTTGGTCAGCATGTGGGCTGGGTCGAACAACGGTTTGTCGAGCTTGAAAAAGTGGGTATCGCCATGCACAAACAGCACTTCGCCCTTGAAAGCCTGGGTTTGCTCGGCCAACTGGCTCATGAAATGACGGTAGCCGCTGACACCGGGCCGGGTGCTCTCGTCAAACTCCTCGGTTTCGGGCAAGTCAAACCCCGGATCAGCTTGCACGACCAGCACCAGACCGTGGGCGTTGCTGGTCTTGGCCTGGGCAAACGATGCGTTCAACCAGGCAATGTTGGCCGTGTCGCGGGCCAGATATTCAGCGTTGGCTGCATCACATTGCTCGGCCTTGCGCGCGCTTTTGTTGCCGCACTCCCTGGCATTCAGAACCATGTTGTTGTTGCTGCCGGGCATGTTGATGCCAACAAAGGTGATGTTGCCATGGCTGAATCGGGTGTTTTCCACAAACTTTTCACCCAGCTTGCCCTGGTGCTCAAGGGGCAGGGTGGTCTGACCCAGGGAGTTGAGGGTAGGAAACAGTACCTTTCGGAGATGGCTCAAGCGCTCCAGGCTGTCCATGCCGCCATTGTTGAGGCGGTGGCAGTCAGTCCATTCGTTGTCACCCGGTACATACACCACGGGCTTTTTCATGCTGGCGAACATCTTCAGAGCATCGGTATAAACGTCATCCGTGCATTTGGAACTGCCGTCCTTGATGTCGCCATCGTAGAGCGAAAACGCAATGTCAGAGGCGTTGATGCTTTGCAGTACCGCTGGAAGCTTGGCATCGTCGCCGGCTTTTTTGTAGGGCATGTCGCCCCATAGGCCGAAACTGAATTTGCCACCCATCGTCGCTGGTGCGGGCCTGTCGCCAGATGCGGCACACCCCACCAGGGTGATAGCCAGATAAGCAGTCAGGAGTCTGCACAATGAAGGGGATGAATACATGGTACCTCGCTAATTGACAATTGAAGGCGACCACTGTAGGTCGGTCATATGTCAAAGGTGTGACAGCTTTGTCTCGAACGGCTTCGAGTTGCAGGTTGCCGGCCTCGACCCACGTGAGGTCCAACATGTTGTTGAGTAGGGACAGCAGGGTCTGGCCCGAGTTGACGATGGTGTGGGCCTGGTGCATGCACCACTGTTTGGCACCAAGAATGGCAGCCATTGAAGTGCTCGTCGTGTGGACTTGACAGTGCCAAGTTTTCCAGTGGTCTTCACGCCACCATCCGGTCTTCCTCAGAGGGCTGAATGGCCGGGTTCATGGTGCGCAGCCAACTGCGAAAGCAGCGCCAAACCTCTGCCGTGTGGTTAATCGCCAAGTGCTGCAGCAAGCCTTGCGCGATACAGCCGAGCTGGACATAGACACGGTACCCCATCATATTTCGGCAACCCAATTGCACATTTGCAAAGCCTCAACTGGCTCAAATTCAGGCAGGTTGTTGGATACCAGCGTCAGGCCCTCGCTGCGGGCATGCGCGGCGATACGCAGGTCATTGATGCCAATGGTTTGTCCACGCTGTTCCATCTGCCGCCTGGTGCGTCAGATCGGTCTTGATTTGGCTTGTTGTGGCTTGAATTGCTATATTTAAAATAGCTTCCTAAGCAGGTTTTATAAGGGCTAGAAGCTGTTTTCTTGTATGAATTCTGAAAATGATGGCTGGCGGACTGCCTTTGCCATGGCGGATTCCCAGGATGGGCCATTGTGCCTGCCCGTTGTTGCAGAATCGAATGCCGCTTTGCCCCGCCGACTCAAGCGTTTCCAGTGCAGCAGTCACCGTGCCGGATGCCGCCGGTATTCCCAATTGCCTTCGGCGTTGACCGTGAAGCCCATCTTTTCCCAGAATTCACGCGCCGTGAAGCGCACCCGGTCGGCGATCAGCACCGGGTAGCGGGTTTTCAGCATGTCAATGGCAGCGGCACCATACCCGTTGCGCTGGAATTCGGGAAACACCTGGATCGAATAGACGATAGCCTTTTCGCCCAGCAGCCGGCAGCGGATGTTGCCGATGCGCGCGTTTGGCAGGTCAATGTCGATGCGGTCGTAGCCGCTTAAGGAGCCCTGGGGATTGGGGGTAAATTTGGGAATCTGTTTCATGGCCATTTATTCAAAACCACGGCAAAAGGCGAGGGCGTTTTTGCCCAGGTCGGGCAGGTAATAGCCCCCTTCCAGCACGGCAAAACGGCGCTGATGTCCGAGACGGATGGCGTAGCCTTGCAGCAGGCGGCCGATGGTGAAGTAGTCGTCGGTGGCCAGTTTGCCGCCCAGATCGTGGATATAGGCATCAAAACCGGCTGAAACCGCCAGTAAGTCCACTTGCGG
This sequence comes from Rhodoferax sp., assembly GCA_020048795.1. Lineage (GTDB taxonomy): Bacteria > Pseudomonadota > Gammaproteobacteria > Burkholderiales > Burkholderiaceae_C > Rhodoferax. Next base: position 824 of record JAIFMA010000089.1, on the reverse strand, counting down.
GGCTTGCTTCAGGCGAACTTCGAGGTTTTGGATCAGCTCTGCGGCGCTGTCGCCATAGGTGTTGAAAACCTCGGCCTCGGGCCAGCCACGCAGCACATCCTTGGTGCCGTCGCCGGTGTGCAGGTCAAAGTCCACCACAAAGGCTGAGTGGATTTGCCCGGCGGCGCGTAGCCGCAGCAGTGCAATGGCCAGGTTGCTGAAGGTGCAATGGCCCCAGGCCTGGGCGCGGCTGGCGTGGTGACCGGGCGGACGCAGACAGGCAAAGCTGGGTTCGCCCTGCAAAGCCAGGTCAGAGGCCAGAATGGCAGCGCCTGCGGCCAGCGAGGCCATGGCAAACAGGCGTGGTTTGGCTTCGATGGCCGCGATATGGGCTTCGGTGTGGGCGCGCAACAAATCGGCCCGGGTGGCCGGTGCCGGTATATCAACGTCGTAACGGCCATCATGGCGCAAGGCAGCCATTAGGTTGACCAGCCGACCCTCGGCAGCACCATTGTCGAAAGCATCTTCGGAGTAGAAAGACTGGTGAAAGTCTTCGTGAAAAATGACACGCATGGGGATGTTTCTTGAATCGTCAGGGCAAAGCCAGGCAATTTTAGAGCACCGGCCAGCCCCGAAATGACGAGTTTTTCTGTCAACGGTTGGCTGGCTGAAGATCATGGCTCATCGGCTTGAGTTTTGATGCGTGTCAATGAGTGACATGAATCGCATCCAGTTTTACCCCGGCCAAAGCTTGACTCAGGTATTTTTCCAGCTGCACTAAGGTATTGGCCTGATGTCGCCAAAGCCGCCCAAGGCGTAAAGTCCAAGGCATGAAGCTCAAGATA
>JAIFMA010000257.1 GCA_020048795.1 Rhodoferax sp. | reverse complement strand
ACCAGCGTCTTGAACTCGTCGATGTCTTCAAAACTGCGATAGACGCTGGCAAAACGCACATAGGCCACTTTATCGAGCTTCTTGAGTTCAACCATGACCAGTTCACCAATGCGGGTGGACAGCACCTCGCGCAGACCCAGGTTTAGCAATTTTTCTTCGATGCGTTCGACGGCACCATCGACCTGTTCGGTGCTGACTGGGCGTTTGCGCAGTGCCAGCTTCATCGAAGCCAGCAATTTGGCGCGTTCGTATTCGATGCGCCGCCCATCTTTCTTGACGATTGCCGGAAAGGTGACTTCAGGCCTCTCGTAGGTGGTAAAGCGCTTGTCACAGAGGGCGCAGCGGCGCCTGCGGCGGATAATGCCCCCGTCCTCGGACACCCGGGTTTCCACCACCTGGGTGTCGGGGTGACTACAGAAGGGGCACTTCATGCGGCCTGCCAATCAACCGTAGACTGGGAAACGTGCGGTTAGCGCATTGACTTTGGCGCGCACGGTCACGATGTTGGCCGGGTCGCGCGGGTTGTCCAGCACGTCAGCCACCAGATGGGCGGTGACGCGGGCTTCTTCTTCCTTGAAGCCGCGTGTTGTCATAGCGGGTGTGCCAATGCGCACGCCGCTGGTGACCATGGGTTTCTCTGGGTCGTTGGGGATCGCGTTCTTGTTAATCGTCATATGTGCGCTGCCCAGCAGGCCTTCAGCTTCTTTGCCGGTGATGCCCTTGGCGCGTAAGTCGACCAGCATCAAATGCGATTCGGTGCGGCCACTCACAATGCGCAGGCCGCGCGCTGTGAGGGTTTCTGCCACGATGCGGGCGTTGGTTAGCACCTGTTGCTGATAGATCTTGAACGAGGGATCAAGTGCCTCTTTGAAGGCCACTGCCTTGGCGGCAATCACGTGCATCAGCGGGCCGCCTTGCAGGCCGGGAAAGATGGCGCTGTTGATGGCTTTTTCATGTTGCGCCTTCATCAGAATGATGCCACCACGCGGGCCGCGCAAGCTCTTGTGCGTGGTGCTGGTCACCACGTCGGCATGTGGCACCGGGTTGGGGTAGAGTCCGGCAGCAATCAGCCCGGCGTAGTGCGCCATATCCACCATGAAGATGGCACCAACATCTTTCGCTACTTTCGCGAAACGCTCAAAATTAATAGCTAGAGAATAAGCACTGGCACCGGCTATGATTAATTTTGGCTTGTGTTCATGGGCTTTACGCTCCATCGCATCATAGTCAATGGCCTCCGAGGCATCCAGCCCGTAGCTCACCACGTTGAACCACTTTCCGCTCATGTTCAGGGCCATGCCGTGGGTCAGGTGGCCACCCTCAGCCAGGCTCATGCCCATGATGGTGTCGCCGGGTTTCAAAAATGCCAGAAACACGGCTTCGTTGGCCGAGGCACCGCAATGCGGCTGCACGTTGGCAGCCTCGGCACCAAAGATCTGCTTGACGCGGTCGATGGCGAGTTGCTCGGCAACATCGACAAACTCGCAGCCGCCGTAATACCGCTTGCCGGGGTAACCTTCAGCGTATTTGTTGGTGAGTTGGGTGCCCTGCGCCGCCATGACGGCGGGTGAGGCATAGTTTTCGCTGGCAATCAGCTCGATGTGATGCTCTTGCCGGGCGTCTTCAGCGGTGATGGCTGCAAACAGCTCGGGGTCGGTTTGCTCGATGAGCATATTGCGGTTGAACATGGCAGTCCTTCAAGACAATCGGCCTGTGAGTCATGGGGCATGCAAACAGGGCTGCCCAGGCGAACGGCTGAACGCACTTCCCACACGGGCTTTGCGGCACGCTCCCCCGTGGTGTTCCCACTTCAGCCCCCCAAAACCCTGCCGGGAGGGGTGCCTATCGCCAGTTGCGTGCGTTTCGGATTTTAGCTGAAGGGCTAGCGCAGCGCGATGGTGGCCGTTTTGGCGGACTCATCGACTGGCGCTTCGGGCGGTGTAACAGGATCTTTGGATGACGTTTGGGGATTTGCGGCCGGTGCCAAAGTAGGTATCTGACGGCCGGAGGCTACTTGCCGGAGTTTGGCGTGTTCTGCCATCACTTTGGCCGTGTAGCCGCCGTCTAATTCAACATTGGCAGCACCCACATAGCTTTTCAACCCCCCTTCAATGGAGCCAGCAACACGGATGCAGTCCTGTAGAACTTTGACACCCACCCGCAAATTGGCCAACGGGTCGAAAGCGGCAAAGCTGCCGCCAAAGCTCTGGTACTTGTCGCTGTGAATGCGGGTCATGACCTGCATCAGGCCCTGCGCTCCGACCGGGCTCTGGGCGAACGGGTTAAATCCGGACTCGACGGCCATCACTGCCAGAATCAGGGTTGGGTCAAGCCGGGTCTGGCTGCCAATGCCATAGGCCTCTGAGACCAGGGCGCTAATGGGCTCGGGAGCCACGTTGTATTTTTTGCTGAGCCAAAAGGCCACCGCAGCTTGCTGCTGAGGTAGTTCCTTGGGGTCTGCAGCGGTGGCACGCTCACTGGCGGCTGGGTCGCTGACAAAACCGGCTACTTCCAGTTGTCTTTCCTGTAGCCAGCCAAACAGTTTGATTTCGCCAATCTGGCGCAACTCGGGATGGGCCACCAACGCCATGGCGGCAAATAAAACAGCCAGTCCGATCAGGGCAAAACTGTTGTGCGTTACTTCAAACAAGCCTTTGGTGACGGCGGCAGTAATGCGTCGCAGGCTGAGGGTCAAATTTTTCGATGCTGACATAGCTTCTCCTTCTTGCTCGGGGTGCCTGTTGGCTGCTCAAGAATTTCGCAGCACTTCAGAGGCCTCGCCTGGGTTGTTACGCTATCAATGTCCTGCGGTGTCCTTTCATTGAAAATGCAGAGACTTGATGTTGCCGACGGTCGGCAGCGGGTTTGGGTTATCCCTGAGGGGTTCAGGGTTGGCGAATTCTAGGGTGACTTGTTATTCCAAGTCAACCATATGAAGTTATATCCTTATTCTTAAAATAGTGAATAAAAAAGTCGATTCGCTCGGTCGCGAGGGCGCTCCTTCCAGCAAAATCTGTTGCCATGACCATCGCACTCCAACCGCCCCTGTCTGCACGTTTCAACCATTGGCTACGCCGCATGGGGTTGTTTGTGCTGGGGCTCATGCTGCTCTGGCTGCTGGCCTGGCTGGCTGTGCCGCCGATACTCAAATCACAACTTCAGTTGCGTCTGGGTGAGCAGTTGGGCCGGGATGTGACCGTTGGTGAGCTTGATTTCAAACCCTGGTCATTGGAATTTGAATTACGCGATCTGGCGATTGCACCGGCCCAGGCAGTGGCTGCGCAGTCTGCCCAAGCAGTGGCAAAACCAGGTACCGATGCCCAACTGCACATCAGCCGTCTCTATATCAATATGGAACTGCAATCGCTGTTGCGCCTGGCACCGGTGGTGGATGCGGTCAGCGTTGAATCTGTGCACCTTAAGCTCAGGCACCTCGGGCAGGGTCATTACGATGTGGATGATGTGTTGGCAAGGTTTGCCAGCCAGCCCGCTGCACCCGATGCCTCGCCGTTGAAGTTTGCCCTGTACAACCTGGTGCTGCAAGATGGTGCACTGGAGTTCACCGATGTCGCGCAAGGCAAGGTGCAGCACCTGAGCGACTTGAAAATCAGCCTGCCCTTTTTGAGCAACCTTGATGCGCACCGCGAGGTTCAGGTGCAGCCGATGCTGGCGTTCAATCTGAATGGCAGCCGGTTCGATTCTTCGGCCCAAACCACTCCTTTCGCAAGGGTCCAAAAGGGCGATGTGCGGTTGGCCCTGAACAGACTGGACATTGCTCCCTATTTGGGATATTGGCCGGCCAGTCTGCCCGCCAGGCTTAGCTCTGCGGTGCTGGACGCTGACTTGAAGCTGGCGTTTGAACATACCCAGCCGCCTCATGTATCGATCAGCGGCACGGTATCGGCAAGTGGGGTGAAGCTACAGGCAGTTGGCAAGGGGGCCACGACACCCGGTGCTTCAGAGCTGCTGGAATTCGACCGACTGAATGTCGAATTCAAATCGCTGCGTCCGCTGGAGCGTGTGGCGCAACTAAGCCGGATTGATTGGCAGCAGCCGCACCTGACATTGCGCCGCAACAAGCAAGGCAAGCTGAACTGGCTGACGTTGACGGGCGCTGACGGTGCGACAAAAAATGCTACAAAAGTTGTAGCTTCTAGCGCATATCCCATAAGCGCTGGAGCCCAAAAAAAGGCCGTTTCAGCGGCCCAGGTGGCCGCCCCGCTCTGGCGGCTTGGCGTGGACGACATCGCGCTACAGGGCGGTGAGATCCGCTGGCTCGACGAGTCCCTTGCTGCGCCAGCGCGCTGGTCGCTGACCGGGTTGACCATGCAGGCACAGGCACTGGCCTGGCCCTTCACGCAGCCCATGCCGTTTCAGGGCCAAGCCATGTTGGGGGATGCCACTTTGGGTTTCAAGGGGCAGGCCACGGATCAGGTCTTGCAAGCCAGTGCCACGCTGGCTGATTGGCCACTGGCCCTGGCCTCGCCCTATCTGGCGCAACACCTCACGCCCAAACTCGACGGGGTCCTCAGCGCTGAACTGGGTGTTAGCTGGAAAGCCGACCCGGGGGCCAATGCGGCGGCGCAGCTGGTGCTGAAAGTACCCAGCCTGACACTGGACAAACTGGTGCTGGCCGAGCATGGCAAGACGCGGCTGGCCAGTATTGCTCAGATCCGGATCGAGGGTGGTGAGCTTGACCTGGCTGGTCAAACGGTCACTCTGGCCCGGGTCCGTGTCAGCCAGCCACAAACCAGTGTGTCGCGCGGCATCGATGGCCGCTGGAATGTTGAAAGCTGGACAAAGACCTCATCGGGGACCGATCCAGTTCCAGCCAAAGGTGCTGTCCTGGGCGCGTCGGCGGCCGTCCCCGTGACGCCCTGGGTGATTTCGGTGCAGGATTTTTCGCTGAGCGAGGGTAGCCTCGGGTTTCAGGACGCTTTGCCGGCGCAGCCCGTGGCGCTGGATGTGTCGGCCTTGTCGCTACAGCTGAAGAATTTTTCCAGCGCTGCCACCCAGCCATTTGGACTGAACCTGACGGCGCAAGTGCGTCACGGTAACACCGAGCCGGGTCGCCTGGCCTGGCGCGGCAGCAGCCACCTCAGCCCGCTGGCTGCACAGGGTGAACTGACTGTCAAGCGGCTGCCACTGCACGCGCTGTCGCCCTATGTGCGGCCATGGCTGAATGTGGCGCTGTTGCGGTCTGACACCAGCTACAAAGGCCAGCTCCAGTTGGCCCAGCAAAGTTCAGGATGGGCCGTAAAGGTGCGTGGTGATGCCAGCTTTGAGCATGTGCTGGTGCATACCTTGGCCCAGGCGCTGCCTGGTGGTCAAGCAACCGTACCAACCGGCAGCCCGGCACCGGCAGAGGAATTATTGAGCTGCAAGAGCCTGGCGTTCAATGGTCTGGATGTGACCTTGACCCCGGGTGTTGCTCCCAGTGTGCAAGTTCAGTCCACCGTGCTGAGCGACTTTTACGCCCGCCTGATTCTGAGCGAAGCCGGTCAGCTCAATCTGCAGGACGTGCTCAAGTCTGACCCTGCAGGGCAGTCAGAGTTGGCCAGTGTGCCGGCATCAGGCGCCCAGTTTGCTATTAAAAAAGAAGCGTTAGGCGCTTCTGCAACAAGCGCTTCAACCGGAAATGTTGTGCCAAGTGGGCCGACACCGCTGATCCGCTTCGGGCCAGCCAGTCTGTTGGGTGGACGAGTCTATTTCACCGACCGCTTCATCAAGCCCAACTATTCGGCCAGTCTGACCGAACTGAGTGGCAAGTTGGGTGCCTTCTCCAGCCAGGCGGTGCAAGGCCAGGTCCAGTTGGCTGAGCTTGACTTGCGTGGCCGGGTCGAGGGTAGTGCCACCCTCGAGATCACGGGCCGGCTCAACCCGCTGGCCAAGCCACTGGCACTTGACATCAAGGGCCGGGTGCGCGATCTGGAGTTGCCAGCGCTGTCCGCCTACTCGGTGCGCTACGCTGGTTACGGCATCGAACGCGGCAAGCTCAGTGTTGACGTGGCTTACCTGGTGCAACCCGATGGCATGCTGACTGCCACCAACAACATCGTGCTCAATCAACTCAAATTTGGCGACAAGGTGCCCGATGCCACGACCAGACGGGGTCATTGACCTCAATTTGCCGGTGAGTGGTTCCCTCAACGACCCGCAATTTCGCCTGATGCCGATCGTCTTCAAGATCATTGGCAATCTGATCGTCAAGGCGGTCACGGCCCCGTTCAGCCTGCTGGCCAGCGCGTTCGGGGGTGGCGGTGAGGAAATGAGTATGGTGATTTTTCCGGCGGGGCGGGCCACCCTGTCGCCAGAGGCGCGCACCGGGCTGGATAAAGTGGTCAAACTGTTGCAGGAGCGCCCGTCCCTCAAAATGACGGTGGCGGGAACAGCCAGTCTGGAACATGAGCGCGATGCCTTCAAGCGCGCGCAACTGCACAGCCTGGTGCTGGCAGAAAAGCGCCGCATTGACAAAACTGCTGACAACACCGGTGCGGGTGCGCCGTCTGAAGTGTCCGAGCAGCAATACCCGGTACTGCTCAAGGCGGTTTATCAGCAGGCTGATTTTCCCAAGCCACGCAACCTGATTGGGCTGACCAAGGACATTCCGGTGACCGAGATGCAAGCACTACTGCTGGCCAACCTGAC
>JAIFMA010000186.1 GCA_020048795.1 Rhodoferax sp. | reverse complement strand
ATGTGTCTGGGGCTGGCTGGATCAACTTCGATCCGACCAATCGCAGTATCGGCGGATTCAATCTGGTTCCGGTAGCCGTTGCCCGCGACATCACGCTGCTGATGCCGGTGTCGGGCAGCTATGTTGGTACGGCTGACGCGTTCGCGGGGATGGAGGTCGAGGTCCGGGTGACCTGACCGATCAGGGTGTCGAAAGACTCCATCTGGCGAACGATGACAAGCACTGCCTGCGGTTCCGCGCCTAGACACAAATGATTTAGAAATGGAATCAGACCATCCAGATCAGTGACAACTTCTGGGATCAGTTTGGCCTGCAATGCACAAAAGCGTTGTACAACAATTGGGCTCAGGGTAGTATTGGCACAATCCCAAGTCCAGATCTGCGGGCATCAAGATTTTGATTTGATACCTTGATCTTCCAGCCCTTTGGCGATGCCCGCAACTTCTTTTTCGCTCGTCAGCAGAAATAGTTCGGCTCAGTTTTGGAATTCTGCAAGATCCTCCCATGTGAATGTTGGTCAATTCATGATGCAAGAAATCGACAATGACAAAACTTTGATCAGCCCCGGCGCTGGTAAATTGATGCCGCCGAGCGACACGCGCGCGGATGCTGGGCACGTTGCAAACCACGAGCATTTGGCACTAACGCCAGGTACCCGTATCGCCGAGTTCGAGATCACCAGCGTCGTCGGCATGGGCGGTTTTGGCATCGTTTACAAGACACATGACCACTCCCTTGGACGCAGCGTAGCGCTCAAGGAATACATGCCTTCGGCGCTGGCACGGCGCGTTGATGGCATCACGGTGTTGGCCAATGACGGCCACCAAGCCGAGACGTTCGCGGCCGGTCTGAGAAGCTTCATTAATGAAGCACACATGTTGGCGCTGTTTGACCATGCGGCGCTGGTCAAGGTGTACCGATTCTGGGAGGCCAATGGCACCGCCTACATGGTGATGCCTTATTACGAAGGGCAAACCCTCAAAAAGACCTTGTCCGACGCGCCAGCACCACCGTCCGAAGCCTGGTTGCGCCAATTGCTGGCCCCGCTGCTGGATGCCCTGCAGATCATTCACAGCAAGCAATGCTTTCACCGTGACATTGCTCCCGACAATATTTTTTTGCTGGCAGACGGGCGGCCGGTGCTACTTGATTTTGGTGCTGCCCGACAAGTCATTGGCGACATGGGCCACAACCTGACGGTGATTTTGAAACCCGGCTATGCACCGATTGAGCAGTACGCTGGTGACCCCAGTATGCCGCAAGGTCCGTGGACCGACATTTACGCACTGGGTGCTGTGCTGCACTGCGCCATCACCGGCGCACCACCGTTGACGGCGGTTGGGCGCCTCATCAGAGATGCCTATGTACCACTGCAACAAACCTGCGTCGGCCGTTACAGCCACGGTTTTCTGGCCGCCATTGATCAGGCGCTGGCTGTCAGACTGGAACAGCGCCCCCAGTCCATCGCCGAATTTCGCTGCCTGCTGGATGGCCCAGTGCCAGCAGATGCACCCGTTGCGCTGCCCGCAATTCGAAATAAACCCGCTGGTCGCGCGGGGGCTTGGGCAGCAGGTGCTGCGGCATTGTTGGCAAGCGGTGCGGCATGGATTTTTTTTATGGGCCAAAACGAAGGCACTCCGCCCGTTCCGGTTGCTGCCGTGCAGCCGCCAGCAGCACCCACGCCGTCTGCATCAAAACCGCTGCCGGCGCTGGCAGCCGCCGACACCCCGGTTGCCGCCCCGGTTTTTGATGCCAAAGCCTTGCTTGACCGAGTGCAGCAATATCGCCAAACCGCGCATCAGATCGATGTCCGCATTGACAAACAACAACTGATCATCGGCAAAGACAGGTTTCGTTTTCGCATCCGGTCAGCCCAAGGTGGCTACGTTTATGTGCTGATGCAAGGCACCAACCATGAGCTCAACCTGTTGTTTCCAAACGCCCTGGACGGCAACAACCAAGTCAAAGCCGGGCAGGAGCTGGTTCTGCCAAGTGCCAAATGGAGCATGTTGGCGGCTGGCCCGCCTGGCAATAACCACTTGGTGGCCATGGTGTCTGATCAGCCAAGGGATTTTGCCGCAGCCGGTTTGCAACGCGCAGGTTCATTTGGCGAATTTCCGGTGGCTACCTTGCGCCAGCAATTTTTGCTCAATCCGGGCACGGCCAACACGCTGGCTGGCGTTGCCAAATGTGCTGGTGCTGCCAGTACCTGTAGTGTGGCCTATGGTGCTGCGCAATTCACCATCGAAGAATTGACTACTGCATCACGGTTTTAACTGTCACCCGGCGGTTTTCAGGTGCGATGGGATCGCGCAGGTTCAATAACTCGGTTTGACCTTTGCCAACGGCCACCAGCCGGGTTTCACTGATGTTTTGATGTTCCGCCAAGTACTTGACGACGGCGGCCGCACGCTTTTGGGAAAGCAGCAAGTTGGCCTCTTCTCCGCCACGCGGATCGGCGTGCCCTTCAATCGAAAACTTCAACTGGGCCAGTTTGTCCGACTGTAGCGCACGCCCCAGCACATCGAGCACTTCTTTGGCTTTGGGGGTGAGCTCGGCAGATTTGGTCTCAAAGGTGATCAGCATGGATGCTTGCGGACTTTTGGCTACAGGGGCTGGCGAACCGGCAGGCACAATCCGGATGGAGCGCGACCGGCCCAACGATGGCTCCGCAGCTGGCTCGGGCAGCAGCGCTTCTACCAGGGCCGATTCATTGACTTCATCGTCCCGTAACACCCGTTCGGTCTGGGCGAAAATAGCCATGCTGTGCGCACAAAGCGCCAGCCAAAAAAGTATAGAAATCAGTTGTTTCATATAAATCCCGTTGTTGCATAAAAAATGAAAGACGGTCAGGACACGGCTGTGGCCAGCACCGGCCGGGCAGGATAGCGAACCAGTTCCTGCCGGTCAAACTGGTTCACTTCGCCGTTGCGCAAACGCACCAGTGTCTCGCTCGCCATGTCGGCGCTGATGCCGGGCACAACCCAGATTTTACGGCTCAGGCTGGCTGAGAGTTGCATGTTGAAGCCCTCAGCCCCTGAGTGCGCACGTCATCGGTGGTGCGGATCTGACGTACGACAAGGCGAAGCAACAACGACACGGATGATTTGGAAATGGAATAAATGGTCAGGAGTTGATCGCCAGGCTGGCGCGTCAGTGTCTGGCCTGAGGTCTCAGGGAGTGTTCCCGTTGGCTGCAGCCCTTTCGTGGCGCACCACATACAAACCGCTGGCGATCACGATAACACCGCCCAGCAGTGTGTAGCGGTCAGGCAGCGCGGCCCAGATCAGCCAGTCCACCGCCAGTCCCCAGGCCAGGGCGGTGTACTCGAACGGTGCCACTGCCGATGCCTGTCCATGCCGGAACGCTTCGGTGATAGCCAGTTGGCCGCCAAAACCCGCAGCGGCCAGTGCTGCCAGCAACCAATAGTCTTGCGGGCGCACATTCACCCACTGCGGTGCTGCCAGGGCACTGGCCCCCAGCGCCACCATGACCATGATCCAGAACATGAGGCTCTCGCTGGAGTCGGTACGGCTAGACAGGCGCGCCACCACCGCCGATACGGCGTAGCACACAGCCGACCCCAGCACCGCCAGCCCATACCAGTTGACAAACCCGTCCACGCCAGGGCGTAGCGCTACCAAAACCCCCACCATGCCACCCAGCACCGCCCACCAGTGCACTGGCGGCACGCGTTCGCCCAGCACCGGGGCGCTCAGCACGGTGATCAGAATGGGTGCCACAAAAAACAAGGTGTAGGCATTGGCCAGCGGCAGTTGTTTCAGCCCGTAGGTGAACAGCGACAGCATGCCAATGGCCAGAATCCCGCGCAGCCAGTGAAGTGGCCAGCGGATATGCCACAAACTGTGCCAGGCACCGCGCCACTGGACCCACAGCACCACCAGCGGCAGCGCCACACAGCCGCGCATGGCCGCAACCTGCAGGGCCGGGTAGTGGACCGACAGCGTCTTCAGAATGGTGTCCATGAAAGCAAAAAAGCCCACCGCCACCAGCATGGCAGAAATGCTTCTCAGGTTGCCCTGGGGGCGCGCAGCGGGTTGACGCATCACCCGACGACTCAAACACGGCCCCTGTCAGCACCTTCAGATCGGCCGCTGTGACCACGCATACGAGCGCTGCAAAGGTTAAAACGGCCAGGCTCACCGGCAGCCGAAATTTGCCCTCGCAGCCTGGCCTCACTGGCATGCGTTGCAGAGCTCTGCGCCTGGTTGCGAACCAAATCAGGCAGTCGCTGCACAAGATTGGCTTGGTTGACTTCCTGCATGGTGGGTGAACAGGTGGGCGAATCGCCTGAAATTCAAGTGGAGGTGCTGCCGATCATATGCCACCCGATCCTGCGTCGAGCCCGATCTGTGACCCGATTGACAAGCCCGGGAAAACAGTCATCGGAAACCTGGGCTGCCATAGATTGACTATCATCACCCATGACGGGTCGCCATGAATATAAAGGACGTTGGATGAAAATTTTGCTGGTGGACGATGCGCGCTCGGTGGTGCAAGTCATGACCTCTCGGTTGGCCAGTTATGGCTACGATGTAGCGCATGCTGCCAATGGGCAAGAGGCCGTTGAGGCCTTTGCGGCGAGCGCCCCCGACCTGGTGCTGATGGATATTGAAATGCCGGTCATGAATGGCTTTGAGGCCTGCAACCGTATCCGCGCCCTGGAGGCAACCCGACAATGGGCCTGGACCCCCATCATTTTTCTGACGTCGTCTGACACCGTTGAAAACCTGGTCACGGCGATAGAGGCTGGCGGCGATGATTTCATGTCCAAGTTTGTGCCCGAGCCCGTGCTCAATGCCAAGATGAAGGCCATGAGCCGCATTGCTGCCTTGCGCGCCAGCCTGTCCATGGCCAACCAGCGTCTGCTGGACCTGGCCAGTCAGGATGGCCTGACCGGTCTGTGCAACCGGCGCAGCATGGATGTGCGCACCGACCAGCTCTGGCTGGAGGCGGTAGCGCGGGGCAAACCGTTTGGTCTGCTGATGCTCGATATTGACAATTTCAAAAAATACAACGACCACTACGGGCATCAGTCGGGTGATGATTGCCTGCGCAGCGTGGCACTGGCCATTGACGAGGTGGTGCGCCAGGCCAACACGCAGGGCTTGAGCAGCGGGGCATTTGTTGCGCGGTATGGTGGCGAGGAGTTTGCCGTTGTGGTGCCCAACACAGCGGCATTGCCCCTGAGGACATTGGCTCAGGGCATCGTCAAGACGGTCAGCCATTTGGCTGTGGTGCATGAAAAAAATGAAAACTGGGGGCACGTCACCATTTCGGCAGGCGGCGCGCAGCTGGAATCGGCTGCGGGGCCACTGGTGAGCCTGTTTCGGCAGGCTGATGCGCGGCTTTATCAGGCCAAACACCTGGGCCGCAACCAGGCCGTTTTGCAGGGCTAAGCCGGCTTTGCGGCATCAGTGCCCTAAGGCTTGCCCAGGGCGAACTTTGTAAAAAGTGATGGGCACACCGCTGCTGGCTGCGGCTAGCTCCTTGCGTGACTGCTTGGCTACCGAAGTTTTCATTTTGCCCATCACATGCATTTCGCACGGTTTGCAGTCAAAACGCAGCGTGAGTTTTTCCTTGCCGTTGATCAGTTGCAGTGGCTCCGCCTTGACAAACCCCTGAACCCCCGTGATGCCCTTGGCCTGCTTGGGGCACAGGCTCAAGGAAAAGCGCACGCAGTGCTTGGTGATCATCAGGCTGACCTCGCCGAGTTCTTGCAGCGACTCATAGGCCGGCTCGATCAACTTGACACCGTGTCGGGCGTAAAAGCGCTGCGCTTCGTGATTGAAGACGTTCGCCAGGTAGCTCAGGGTGTCTTGCGGGTACGGTGCGGGTGACGCAACAGGCGTGGAGCGTGGCAGGCGGGTGAAGGCCTGGGCGCGCGCCAACTCAAGGGCTAGAACCGCCTCACGGCGCAGGGTGTTGAGCAACGAGCTCGGCATCGTTGTGGTACCAAATGTGTCATCAGCGCTTGATAGTTCTGCGCTGATAGCTATGAATATCGTCGTTCCAAGGCGACTTAGCTGGGTCCGGATTTGCGCCGCTGTGGCCTGTGCATCAGGGGCTGGCTGGCGCTTGGTAACGGCAAAGGGCTGCTGTACCGTGGCCTGATGGCCGTCTTCGTCCGTCAGGGTGAGTTGCACCGCGTCATCAGTCCATTGCAGCCTGGCCCACACACCGATGCGCCGGTCACTGGATTTCTTGCCCAGCACGCGCAGCCAATCAACATCGCG
>JAIFMA010000178.1 GCA_020048795.1 Rhodoferax sp. | reverse complement strand
TCCGAGATCTCGGCGCGTGACGGCAGTCCGGTTTTGGCCAGCGACTCCAGCACCTGTGTTGCCCAGATGACTGGCATGTGGGCGGCCTCGGCGCACCACAGTATTTCTTCCTGAACCTCTGCCAGCCGCTCATAGCCACATTCCACGGCCAGATCGCCACGGGCAATCATGATGCCGGCACTTTCAGCGGCCATGGCGCTCAACATCAGCTCTGGCAGGTTTTCAAATCCATGCAGGGTTTCAATTTTCAGCACCAGCCCCATGTCTGGGCGGTCATGCGCCACCAACCACTGGTGCAACTGATCGACATCGGAGGGCCTTTGGACAAACGACAGGCCCACCATATCTGCTTCGGCGGCAACGGCTTGCAGATCCAGGAAATCTTTCGGTGTCAGTGCTGGCAGGTCCAGTTGGCTATCAGGCAGGTTGATGCCCTTGTCACCCGCAAGCTTTTCTCCGGCATCGCGTGCATGGGTGATTTTGATGACCAGGTGGTTTGGAAACTGCTGCTGAACAACCCCGCCAATGCGTCCATCGTCAAACCAGATATGTGCGCCTGGTTTGACCTGCTGGATCACCTGCGGCAATGTGCAGGCGATGCAGGGAATGTCGCGCCCCAGGTCGTCGCAGTCGTCATCACCCACTGCGGTGTTGGTTTGACCATTGGTCAAGTGCAAGACATCACCCCGATGCAAATGCAGTGTGCCCGGGGTGCTGTCAATATGGCAGACCAGCGTACCCTGTTTCTTTTTTTCGTTGCTTCCGCCAAAGCTCAGAATAGTCTCAGGGGTCAGATAGGCCGCCTGCAAACACTCGGCGACAGCTCCTTTCGCATCGGTTTGCACGACCAACAGATGGCGTTTGGCACCGCGAGCATCGACGAAATCGATCGTGGTCCCTGGTTTCAAGCGTTCCAACCAGACTTCCCAGACACCAATACTGGCATCGACATCGGCTAATCTTTCCTGGCTATTGATGGGGCGAAGATGCAAGCGTGCGGCCCGAAATACGCGACCAAATTGGTCTTTGGATGGCCTGATTTTGAGAACCGGTGGCCTCGGGGGAAGTTCACCGGTGCGAATCTTTGGCCCACCCAAATCCATGAGAATCTTCACGGGGCGCTGAGCCAATCGAGCCGCTTCCCGAACGTACTGCGCCATGGCTTTCCAGTCCTGCGGGCCATCGTGTGCGCAGTTGATGCGGGCAATGTCCATGCCTGCGTTGACCATGTCCTGAACAACAGCGATGTCTATGGCCGCTTCGCTTGGCAGTGTCACCATGATGCGTGTTGTTCGATCGGCAGGGACTGCACCCAGCAACTTGCCGGTGTGCAGTTTAAGCACTGCGTCGCTGCTGACGCTGCCGATAGGCTCTTCTGGTGACCGGTCCTTCCAGCGCTGCCCGGTCAACCGGTGCAACAAGCCCAGCACTTTGTCCAGGTTGGCCAGCACATGTGCTTCTGATCGACCCAGCGAAGACAGTCCCAACCGGGTCAATTGCTCCTGCAAGGGGCGTAAATCGACACTGCGCAACGTCAGATAGTGCGTCAGGTTACGGGCACTTGTATGGAACTCGGATCGCACTTTACTGAGTTCGGTGCAACTTTGCCGTTCACGAGCCAGCATATCGCCCCGAAGTGCCTCCAGCTTGGTAATGAGGTCCAGACAAACGTCGGTTTCCCATGGTGCGGCAAAAGTGGGAGAAGATTCCGATGGACCTGACGATGGGTTAGAGAGTGCCGTATTCATGTTCATAAAGGCATTTATACGCGCTTATTGTGACTAATTTATGACACAGGAAGCTGTCCGACGCCAGGCTCATACCCGTCACCAGATTGACATGTAAACACCCTAAAGTTGCCACGCCGGTGTGTCGCCGGTCTGACAACCTTTTCCAACCTTGGAGCCAATTCATGCAAGAATTTGTGAAAAAAGTCCGTACCTTGCAGTGGGATGACCACCGCTACTACCACCAGTGCCGCATCAACCAGACATTGCACCTGATCAGTGCGATCAGTTTCTTGGTGTCTTATGGGTTGTTGTTCATCAACCCGGCGGCCGCGGGGCTGGTGGGCTGGATAGTCGGCATGGTGACGCGTCAGTCGGGGCATATCTTTTTTGAACCGCGGGGTTACGACGAAGTGAATCAGGCGAGCGATGACCACAAGGAATCGATCAAGGCGGGCTACAACATGCGGCGCAAAGCGGTCTTGCTGCTGGTTTGGGTGTCGATGCCGGCGCTGCTGGCGCTGGACCCGAGCCTGTTGGGTCTGATCGCGCCGGCGCACGGGCTGGCAGAATATGTGCACGATGTTGGCTTGGCGTGGCTGGCGCTGGGTGCAGCCGGTGTTCTGGCTCGCACCCTGCATTTGTTCTTTTTGCGCGGCCCAGGCTGGGGCCTGGCCTGGGCGACCAAGATTCTGCTCGATCCTTTTCACAACGTGGCCATTTACTGGGATTCCCCCCTGGCGCTGATGCGTGGCCAGCGCTACGACCCGATCAAAGCGCCCCACCATTCGCATTGAGCCTAGCTGCCTGGGCAGGTAAAACCCTGGCGCAGGGTAGCAGGGCCATGGGGGCGACAGCCACGCGAGACTCATGGATCGAAAGCAAAATATTGGATGTCTGAAGGGGTCTGGCCAGTGGTTTGCTTTTATATGAATAGCTGTTAGCGCTTAGCCATATTGGGCTAGAGGGCTAAAAGACTATTGAATTGCCGCGTATCCCGGGGCAGTAAATTCCATAGTTAAGTCGCTTCACAGAATCACCTGCCCGGCCATGCAATTCACGCAGCGCCGATGCTTGCGCCATCACAAATTCGAGTCATCGGCTAGCCCAAGATTTTCTGAACCCGAGTTCCACCACCGTGCCGTATGTTCAGAGTAACGATCTTCAGAATGACTTAGCTTTCAATTGGTCATGGCAAACATGATGGACTATGTCGGGCCGTGTCGTTCAATCCACGTCAGGAAACAAAATACCCGCATCGCGTGCCAAATCGGCAGACAACTCTTCGCCTTCTTCTTTAGTGTTTTGCGTTGTGATTGGCATCGCGTTGCCGGTGGCAGCCGCCACCAGTGCTAGCAACTTTTGCTGCCGCGCTTCAATAAAAGCGTAGAAGTCGTCACGGCGCAACTCTGCTACAGGGATGGCGTGCGAAACCAGAAACCCATCGAGAACACTTGGCGCAATCGCGGGATATGCCTCCTGAACACTGGTCTCTTTTTTGCCATCTTCAAGTTTTTTAAGGTATTCACTCGGAGCATCGCCGCCAATGATGCGGTTGGTACGCGCGCTTAGCGGTGTCTTGTTGACAACAGTGTCATATTCCGCCGGTGTTAGCTTGTTCTTCTCACACCAAGCCTTCGGAAATATGTGGTGAATGTCAACCGCTTCATCAAAAAAGACGGCTTGACCAAACGGCTGACCGCTACGAAAGTCAGGAGCTCCTTGGCTCATCAGCAAGGCGTGAATCCCTTTGTAGGCAGCGGACAGGCGAGTTCTCATGGTCAACAGCCGTTCGGGCCGCAGCAATCCTTCTTTCACCGTACCGGGTTCTGCACCACCCGCTATCCATTGCGGCACCTCCATGATGTCTCTTGCAAATCGACTTTCAGAGGCCGACCCATACAACTCGCCAAATACGCCGCACCAAAACCAGCGCGTCAGCTTTTGCATGTGTGTATCGTGTTCACTCTTGTCACCCAAAAGAGCGAAAAGCGCTGCCAGTGGAACCATTTGACTTTGATAGGGCAAGTCCAAGACGCGATAAATATGCTTTCTGGCTAGAAACTTGCCCACCTTTTTGTAACCATCCAAGACTTTGTCACGGTGTTTCTTATAGGCATCGACTGGCAAGTCGAGCAGGGATTGACGTGTCGCACGAACGGCAGGCCAATCGTTTTCCTTGATCGCCGGGTCAGCCATGGCGGCCAGGCGTTTTTCACGTGCATGAAGCAAGACGATGGATTGCAGAAAATCGGTAGCAGATACGCCCGAAAGCACGCCTGTTAAATCACCACCGATTCGACCAACCGCCGACAGGCGTTGTTGAATGCCTGTCAGTGCTTCCTGTTCTTTTGTTTTCAGTCTTCCCAGCCATTCATCACGCAATTTGAGTCCATGAGCGGAGTACATGGCGGTCAGCAACTCAAATGCATCCAACGCCTTTCCACCCGTGTTGACTTTCTCAAAAACCAGACAGACGGCTTCGTGCGATGTATCAGAAGCCAGGGAAATGACTGGAATTTGATACCCTGTGATGTTGTTCAAGACTTCTGTCTGAAATTTGAAAAATGCCTGAACCTTGGATGGATCACCGACGCCGTTCCAATACGTCCAATAGCCTTGCAACCACTGGTTCAAGTCAAAGGCACGTGTCAATGGGAACATCAAGTTCTTGTATTCCAATTCTGGTGATGACAAATCCAGATCAATGGTTTTATCAAAATTTGATTTCACTCGTCGATCTTCCGGCACGGCGATAACAGCTTCCTCACGCTCAACATCTGGCGACAACGCCTTTTGAATATCAATGTAAAACCAACGCTTGACAACCCTTTTCTGCGTGGTGTTGGTAATGGTTGTGACAACCTGATTGCGCATGCAGGTTTGGTAAAGCGAGGTAATGCGTTGTTGGCCGTCCAGCAACAGTTCAGAGGGATGGGCTTTCTTGTTTTCATCAGGAGCCCCTTGCACCAGACGATAGGCAAATTTGTTTGATGCCTCGGCCTGGGTTTTCAGAGTCATCAGTGCCCCCACTGGAAACCCGTTCGACACAGATGCAATCAATGATTTGATACGACCATCGTCCCACACCCAAGACCGCTGAAAATCTGGCAACTGCAATTGGCCTTGATGCGCCGCCTGTAACAACTGTGAAAGCGCAATCGGATTGGTCGTGAAGTTGGTTGACATGGAGTCTCCTGAAACAATTAATAAGAAGTGGGGTCAATGCACCAGATGAACGACTGCACATCGATCATGTCGCGGGGTTTCAAGTCAGCGGTGCTGGCGGTGAGACTATCGAAGAGATACTGGTAAAACTGCGTCACGCGGTAGTACGTCAACCAGTTGAGCTGCGGCCTGTAATTGATTCCAAACCGGCTGACTTCGGCAGCGTACTTCAAGGTTTCAGGCTTGATGAACACGTCGGTGGCCGGAAACAGGAAGAAGCGAAAGGTCGTGATGATGGGCCATTTGGCGGCTTCCATTTCAGCCAGCACCTGGGCAAACCGGGTGAATCGTGGCTCCAGGTCACCGTCGCCATGCAAATACTCAAACAAGCTGTGTGCAAATGACTTGGGGTCACCTAGTGTTTTGATGCCGTCCCTGAAAGCATATTGCTCAAAGAGTGATGGCAGATTGTTCCATACCTTCTTTTTTTTGTACGAAACAAGCGTATTGGCGTTATCGCAAATTTGTTGATAGTTTTCCACGTCAATCAGCGCCTGCAACACATCCTTGGCCAACAACTGCTGCGCAACTCGAGCGAGTTCGTCCTTGTAATCGCGCTCCCCGTCAAGGAGCCGTAAGCCACCGGGGAACTGTTTCAGGAAACGCTGCTTCGCCATTTCAAGCGTAAGCCTTTCGCCATCCACCAAATCCAGGTTATCCAGGAGTACGCTCTGCGCTTGGGCACCGGTCACCACACGGAGTCGGTCCCGGGCCGCTATCGCCAGATTTACCACGCCCTCACTATTTTCTTCAAAGAACACACGGAATCCGTTGGCGTTTTCGTCCTCCAGCAACTGCCCCAGCCCCCAATTTGGCCGATTGATGTGTTGGACCCGTTGCCCTTTTTTCAGCTTTTCCATTCGTTTGTCTCCCTTAAAAAGATAGTTTGGTCAGTGTGACGCGTCGCTCTGCGTCAACACCGCAGCCTGTGGGCCAAACGCTGACTGTAACCAAAGCGCGGATTTGCTTGCGGTGTCGGTGAACAGTGTCAGGCTGGCCTCGACATGCTGCGCCTGCAAGGGCCAGGCCGGGATGTCCTGCACCGCAAACACCGCGTCATTGGCCCAGACATGGCACACCGGTGCGCCATGAAGATTGAGTTGATTGATCTGCTCCAGCAGCTTTTTGCCAGACTTGATATGGACCAGCAGGGGCAGATAAAACCTGACCATCGGTGGCCGGCCGACCAGGCGGACCAGGCAGTGTTGCCCGGCCATGTCCAGCGCCACATCGCCATCGTCATCGAACGCCAGTGTGGTGCAGCCAGAGGCTTCCTGAAGCACGCTGAGCAGGCGCTCGGCCAGTTC
>JAIFMA010000054.1 GCA_020048795.1 Rhodoferax sp. | reverse complement strand
CCAGCACGTCATTGCAATGGCTCAAAGCTAAAAGGGAGAAAAGTTATGAAAAATGAACCTACTCTCCCTGGTGAACCTGCAGTCGGTGTCGCGGCTGGCATTATGTTCGGATCTGCAGTTTTTTCAGGATTATCTTTCTTATTATTTAAAATACCCTATCCTGCCAAGATGGAGCATTATCTTGAGCATTTAAAAGGCTGGGCAGCGCTGCGAGCCAATGGATTTGACCCCAACCTTGCCCAGGAGTCGGCGAATGTTTATGCCAACTTTTTGGGACAGTTGCCCTCGCATTGGCCGCTTGTTGTCAGCGCAAAGTTTGATCTGGCTGCTGTTGCTGGTGCGGTTGCGTGTCTCGCCCTGGCGTACGCTGTCGGCAAAGATCAGCCAGCCGTTGTTCATGTCAAAGGCAGACGTTTGCTGGCCGGACCAGATGCAATACGGCTACTCAAGCACGTCAGCACCAGGCAATGCAAGCAGTCTGGTCAGGGTGTAAAAATGCACCACGGGTTTCTATGGCATTTGTCACTGCAACGTGAGGCATCCCACTTTTGGGTGTTTGGCTCGGTGGGCAGTGGCAAGACGCAAATTATTTCGTCACTGATGAGGCAGGCCATCGACAGGGGTGACAAGTTGATCGTCTTTGACAACAAAGGTGATTTCACCCGCTGGCTGCCCAAGATTACCCTTATCGCCCCGTGGGATGAACGCTCGTTTGCCTGGGACATTGCCCGTGATTGTGTCAACGCCCAGCATGCCAGGGAACTTGCCGCTCACTTCATCAAAGAGGGTAAAGAGGCGATTTGGCACGAGTCTGCCAGGCAGGTTTTGACCGCCATGATCATGGAGCTGCAGCAAACGCAGCCCTTGACATGGAGTTGGCGTTCATTGCTGGAATTGTCTTGTGCGCCGATGGAGCAGGTGAACGGCTGGCTACTCAAACACGTTCCACAAGCCAGGCGTATTGCTGAATCTTCTGGCAAGACGGTGGACTCCATCATGATCAATTTCAGTGCCAGCCTTGGCTTGATCAGCAATCTGGCGCAAGCTTGGGGCAATACCCCGGTTGAACGACGGTTCTCATTCAGAGAGTGGCTGCTGGATGACAAGCACCCCCGAAAAACAATCGTGCTGCAAGGCAATGAAGATTACGCAGACTTGGCCAAAAGCTATTTGCAAGCGATCCTCTCGATGCTTTCCAAGCAAATCAACTCACCCGCCTTCACCGAAAGTAAAACCCGAAAAATCTGGTTCTTCCTCGATGAGTTTCCACAGTTGCATGAGCTCAAAGACTTCGCGCCGCTGTTGGAGATCGGTCGCAGCAAGGGTATCCGCGTCGTTCTGGGTGCGCAAGATATTTCTCAGGTTCGGGAAATCTATGGGCATGACGTTGCATCGTCCTGGATGTCGTTGGTGGGCACCGTGGTGGTTGCCAAGATCAAGGGGGGAGAAACAGCCACCTTCATTGCAGAAGAAATGCTGGGTGAGCAGACCGTTGAACGCACATCATTTTTTGACGGCAAACGTCAACCGCCTCAACGCGAACGTCGGCTTCTGATGGAGCCATTTCAACTCGACGATGACCTGGGTCGCCTCGACAACGGCATCCGGGCGTTGCTGATCGGTTTTGGTGACGCTGCAATCGTGGATTGGCCATTCACCGATCTGCCCCAAATACGCCAGCCCTCAAAGCCCGCCAATTGGTTGAATGACCGACCCGAGCCAGGGTTGAGCAGCCCAGGCAACGATGTTGTACCAGCACCTCCCGGTCCGACTGAAACGACAGCCACCCCCGTGCCTGCTGAAACGGCCCCACCACCTCGATTGAAACTGCGACCGTTGACCCCTTATGAATTGTCTGACATGGCAAGCAGCGGCACTGACTTGGGCAAAGCCGCCGACGACCAAATCGACCTGACCCCATCGCCCATGGGAGGTAATCATGAACCCCAGTGACTACCGCAGGCAGTTAACGGACCGAATCATCGAGCAGCTAGAAAATGGCACGGCACCGTGGATAAAACCATGGTCACCTCAACTGCTGCCACCCAGTGTGCCGCATAACGCGCTGACCAGCCGTCGGTACCACGGAGCCAATTCATTGTGGCTGCAGTGCCAGGGACATTCTGATCCTCGCTGGTGCACGTATCGCCAGGCGCAGGAAGCTGGCTGGCAAGTCCGCCGTGGTGAAAAGTCTTCCGTGGTTGAATATTGGCAATGGACCCGTGAAGAAAAGGACGCAACCGGGCAAACCGTCGAAGTCAAACTCGACGCACCACGGGTGTTTTATGCCCATGTCTTCAACGCGACTCAGATGGACCACGCACCAGAGCTGGTGGCATCAAAACCCACCTGGGAGCCCGAAGTTGAAGCTGAAAAAATCCTCCAAAATTCTGGTGTAACGATCCTGCAGGACCAAACTGACAGAGCATTTTATTCACCGACTCGCGATGAAATCCACATTCCACCCAGGGTGGCCTTCATCAACGGACAGCGGTTCTATGGCACCGCACTGCATGAGTTGGGGCATTGGTCGGGTCACCCTGATCGACTGAACCGCGACTTGTCTGGTCTGTTTGGCACGCCAGCCTATGCGCAGGAGGAACTGCGGGCAGAGCTTGGAAGTTTCTTTTTGGCAGCCAGGCTGGGTATCACGCATGATATCGGTCAACACGCCGCCTATGTCAAAGGCTGGATTGATGTCTTGCGCAAAGACCACAATGAAATTTTTCGGGCCTCACATGACGCTGAAAAGATTTGTGACTTTGTGTTGGAATTTCAGCATCAGAAAGCCAACGTCACCACCGTTGCGCTTTCGCCTTCACCGGCTGTACCGCAGCCAGCCAAAGCCAAAGTGCATGAGGACGAACTTGAATGTTGAGCGTCAAATCCATCGGCGCTGCGAACTCGGGCGTGTCAGAGTATTACCAGCAGATGGCGAAAGATGACTATTATTCGCAGGGGCAAGAACCACCGGGTCATTGGCATGGCAAATTGGCTCAAACTCTTGATCTGTCAGGTGCTGTCCGTTCCAGTCAACTCAAGGGCTTGTTCGAGGGTTATCACCCCGATACGCATGAGCCCTTGGTACCCAATGCGGGCGATGAGCATAAAGTTGGTTGGGATTTGACCTTCAGTGCCCCCAAATCAGTCAGTGTAATTTGGGCCATTGCCGATGAACCCCATCGTGTTAGCGTCGCGCATGCACATGCAAGCGCAGTCACTGCAGCCTTGGATTATCTGCAAAGCAGAGCTTTTTCCAGTCGTGACCGTCACCCCGGCAACCACCTGCAAGGTATTTTGGCGGCAACCTTTGAGCATGGCTGTAGTCGTGAACATGATCCCCAGCTGCACACCCATTGCGTCGTCGCCAACCTCAGTGCCAGGATCGATGGCACATATGGTGCTGTTGACTTTGACTCGCGCTGGAAAATGGCGGCAGGCGCGGTGTACCGGGCGCAACTGGCCTATCAACTCAAGGAATTGGGGTATGCCATTGAGCGTGATGGCAAGTGTTTCAAACTGGCTGGCATCAATGAAAAAGTCTGTGCGCATTTTTCCACCCGCAGGCAACAGATCGAGGCAGAACTGGACAAAACCGGCAATGCCGGTGCCACCGCTTCAGCCATGGCAGCACTGTCCACGCGAAAAGCTAAAACCGAGGTAGACCGCAATACTTTGCACCAAGACTGGCAGGCACGGGCTAGCGCGTTGGGATTGGAGTTTGGGCAGGTTTATGAACAATCGCAGCCAGGCTTGAATTTGTCGGTGTCAGAGCCTGCACCGAGTGGTATTGACGTTCATGCCATCGTCGCCAAGCTGATGGAGTCGGCATCAACATTTACCCTGATGCAGCTTGAAGCGGCCATCGCCATTGAAGCCCAGGGTATATTTTCTGCTGTGCAAATTGAAAGCGTGATGGCATCAAGTCTGCTGGAATTGCTGGCAGATTCGAGTCCACGCGGATTGGTTTTGCTACAGGACCATGATCATGGGTCCAGGCGCAGCATGGTGCGCTACACCACCATTGAAATGTTGGAGCTCGAATCCAGCACTTTGAAGGATGCCCAAGCCAGGTCAATTGAAAAATCACACTGTGCATCTTGTTTGACGGTACTGGCTGACTACTCCACATTGAGCAGCGAACAACTTGCCGCCCTGCAGTGCATGACAGAGGATGCGGGAGCGGTCAAAATTGTTGAGGGTCTGGCAGGAACCGGGAAATCCTTTTTGTTGCGTGCAGCAGCACAAGCCTGGCAGCAATCTGGTCTGACTGTCATCGGTGCGGCATTGGCTGGCAAAGCGGCGGATTCGCTGGAACAAGGCAGTGGCATTCACAGCCAAACCTTGCATTCACTTCTTGCAGAATTGGATGAAGGAAAGCGCTCGTTGTTAAGCCGACAAGTGATTGTGCTGGATGAGGCCGGCATGGTTGGCACCCGACAGATGGCACGATTACTCGATCGCATTCACCAGGCGGGTGCAAAGGCGGTGCTGGTGGGTGACTCCATGCAGTTGCAGCCCATTGATGCCGGTGGCATGTTTCGCAAACTGTCTAGTGAGTTGGGTCATGCCAGCCTGACTGATATTCGACGGCAAGAGAAGTCGCAGGATCGCCAGATGATTCATGATTTGATCGCAGGACTCAGCGGTGACGTGGTTGATCAACTGGCGGCACAAGGGCAATTGAAGTCAGTGCCTGCCGCAGATATTGGGGCAGAGATGGTTAAGCAATGGAACTCGCTTCGCAGTCAGGAGCAACCCCATGAAACCGGGATGTTGGCCGGTACCCGATCAGAAGTGCGAATGCTCAACAAATTGGCGCGTGAATCATTGAAGTTGCAGCACAGGCTTCACTCTGAGATCACGCTCGACACAGAAAACGGAGAAAAGCAATTTGCGATTGGAGAGAGAATTGTCTTTACACGAAATAACCGCAGCCTTGCAGTCAAGAATGGTCAAACCGGGACATTGACGGCATGGCACATCGGCGCGCAAGGACAAATCCATCTGACCATTGAGTCGGATGCTGGGCAAGGTGTGCAATTTGACTTGGATGATTACCGGCATTTTGACCATGGCTATGCACTCTCAGTCCACAAAGCACAGGGGCAAACGCTGGATAACGTACTGGTCTTGATGTCGCAATCCATGACTGACCGACAGTGGTCCTATGTCGCAGCGAGCCGCCACCGCAAAGAATTTCGGATGTTTGTACCGACCGAATTGTCCGAAGAATTGGCACAGAAATTAGCGCGCTCCCGGCAAAAGGAGGTGGCACTGGATTACAGCATGGCTAGCAGTCCCTGGCAATCGTCTGAAAAACTTGCCGATCTGGCGTGCGAGTGCGAGATGGCGCTGTGAGTGGTGATCACAGGACTACGACCAATCGATCCAATCCAACCAAGGGATAATCACTTCCTATGCCTTCCAAAACCCCGCATGACACCGGCTACAAGTTGCTGTTCTCGCACCCCGAAATGGTGCGTGATCTGCTGACGGGCTACATGCCGGGTGAATGGCTCAAAGAGGCTGACTTCACCAGCTTGAACCGCGTCAACGCCAGCTACGTCAGCGAGAAAGAACTGCAACGTCATGACGACATGGTCTGGCGGCTCAAAGTCGGGCAGCAATGGGTGTGGGTTTATTTGCTGCTGGAGTTTCAAAGCGAGCCTGATCCGTGGATGGCATTGCGCATGATGGTTTACATGGGCTTGTTGTCGCAGCACCTGATTCGCGAGGGTGAACTTCAAGACGGCCTGTTGCCACCCATTGTGCCCATCGTGCTGTACAACGGCACACCTGCATGGAAGGCGTCCCAAGAGGTAGCTGACTGTTTTGCTGCGAGTTTGCCAGGATTGGAGCTCTATCGCCCCAAACTGCGGTACCACTTGGTTGATGAGGCACGCCTTAAACTGCACCCGCTGACAGAAGTGCGTAATCTGGCTGAAGCCCTGTTTTCGGTCGAGCAAAGCCGCACTGTTCAAAACACCTTTGACATCATGCGAGCGCTTGATGGTGTCCTTGATACACCACAGATGGAGCCACTGCGCCGGACCATAGGGGTTTGGTTCAAGCTGTTGTTGCGCCGCAAGGTGCCAAAGGCTAACATTCAAGAACTTGACGAAATTGATGATGTATTGAAGGAGAGCACCATGCTGGAACAAACAATTGAACGCTGGTTTGAGGATGCCACCATGAAGGGTGTTCGTCAGGGCGAGCTAAAAGGCAGGCAACAAGGCAGGCAAGAGGGCAGGCAAGAGGGCAGGCAAGAAGGCAGACAAG
>JAIFMA010000241.1 GCA_020048795.1 Rhodoferax sp. | reverse complement strand
GTCCAATGCAAAAGCGTTTTCCGGTTTTTCTGGATGCGCACAAATCAAGCGACGCAGCAAAAGCCCTTGTTGCTGCGGAAGAACACGAGATTGACCTCTATGAACGTCACAGGCAGTATGTCAGTTACGGTTACTATATTGCGCGGAAAACAGATGACGGGTCATGAAGGATTTTCGTGACCATCCTCTGCGCAAAACAGCCATGCAGAGGTCGTTAGGTGGCATAGCAGTGACTGACTCTTGCTTGTCGTGAACGGGCTGCCAATTGGCCGAAATCTCGGTGCCGCTGCTCCCTGCCGTTGATCTACAAATTCCAATGCCGGGTATTGGGCGGGTAATTTGAATTTCGCTAGAACCGCAACCGCTGCAGTGCCGACTGACACTGTCAAAAGTGGATTTCCGCAGTTGAATGACTGCGTCAGAGTTTCCGACACCTGGTGCGAGCGTCTGCTTACGGAGAAATTGAGGGTCAGCTACTGACTTTTCGTTGGGGATCATGCTGATCCGCTTTACTTCGGGTCTGGGTCGCATGGCATCAATCGCGGGGAAAACCCCGATGACCGCTGGCGCGGCAACCCCCGCCTCAGCGAGGCACACTCCATTGCCAGCAACAAACACGGACCGAACGCCACCCATCGACTATCAGCCTGATGGCGACAACCCGATCTGCCAGTGTCAAGGTGCGGCCGGCACCACTTGCTGCGCGCCCGGCATCACCGGCAGTGTTCCGGCGGCTCGCTTGCTTTCCCATTCGGCTTGAAGGGCACCATCGCTCTTGTAATGTGGTACGCGGAAAATCAGGCGCTTGTAGCGCACGAAGAGCGCATTGGCACCAGCAATTTCGGTGTTCCAGTAGTGGTGGGCGCGCTGCACATTGAGTTCGGTCTCCATCTCGAACTGGTCGCGCGAGGGCTGACCACCAAACACATACAGCTTGCCGCGGTAGATGCGCCAGGTGTTGGGGCCGCCGCCAGCACCCCAGGGCACGGCGTAGTTGATGCCATTGCTGCAGAAGCCACCGAACTGCGGCATGTATTTGTCGGGGCTGCGCAGGAACGTGGCCTGATTCTCAGGGCTGGCAAAGCGCCAGGTCACGCCCATGTGTTCGCTCTGGATGGCAGGGTTGCCCGGCACAGCCTGATTTTGGGTGAAGTAGGCCACCGGGTCGTGCCCCAGCAGCATCAGCTTTTCGGCCGAGCTGTCGCTGGTGGTGCGAAACGGTGGTCCCTGGTCGGCCAGCCCGGCAGCACCGGCCGTATGGGTCAGGCCGCTCAGCAACAGGGCTGCGCTGGCGGCAATAGTGCCAAGGGCTTGTCGTCGTTTCATGGTGTGTTCCTTTTGAGTCGTGGTTTAAAGGTCTTTCGCCAGGCGCACACCGCTGAACTGCCAGCGCGCATCGGGTGCAAGGCACCGCTTTCCAGAAAAATGCCCGACGATTTGGGTATTCATGGTGTTGTCCCTTTGTAACAACCGCTGGCGATGTAGCCCATGCCCCACTGCGTACTGTGCCACTCAAACCCTTCGCAGTAGGATGCCACTATGCTCCAGGGCTCCCACAGGTCGGCAGCCCGGGCGTTGTAGGGGCGGTTTTTCAGCCACGCCAACAGGTTGAGCGGCCCGGTCCACCAGGGAAAAAATTTCATGCCAGCCATGGCGATGCGCGCGCCAGGCTTGAGCTGGCGCAGAATATTCGCCACAGCGACCGGCGTGCGGCAGATGTCGTGTGTGTAATTGAAGAGCACTGCATCGGGCATGGCTGGCAGTTTTACTGTTTCTGCCGGTGCATTGACGTGCCATACGTTGGACCAGTCCTCTTGCAGGATGCGCTGCTGAGCGAAGGCAAACATGTCGGGGCTCTGCTCAAAAGCCAGTACACGGCCCTGCTCCCCCACGCCCTCGCACAGTAGCTGGTAGCTAAGGCCTGTTCCGGCGCCCACGTCAAGCACGGTCTGACCTGGTTGCAGTTGCAGCAGGGAAATGGTGCGCTGTCGCAGTGGCATGGTGAAGGCGGCTGAGGCATCGTAACCTGCCGCTTTTTTGCGGTAGCGCTGGATGGACAGTTCGTTGTCGGTCATGTACAGGTTTGCCTCATGGACGGGAAGGGCCATTACACCTGAACCCGCGGGGCCGAATGCAAGCCCATGACACCAATGACGATCAGCCCGATGCTTGCCATCTTGATGGCAGTGGCGGGTTCCTTGAAGTAGTAAATGCCGATCAGCGCGGTGAGCACCGTGCCCACGCCGGACCACACGCTGTAGACCACGCTGAGGCCCAAGGTGCGGATGATCATGGTGTTTAGCGCGAACGAGCCGGCGTAAAAGACGAAGATCATCGCCGACGGGGTGAGTCGTGTGAAGCCGTCGGACAGCCGCATCGACGTGGTGCCTGCCACCTCCAGCAAGATCGCCGCCGACAAAACCAGCCAGGCTTGGGTGTGCGTCAGGGTAGGCATTCTCGGCTTTCTCCCGGAAGTTCAGCGGGTCAACAGGCGCCGCGATGTGTGGCTGGCCGCATCCACCACTGCCACCATCAACAGCATGGCACCCAAAATGGTGGCGGTTTTGTTCATCTGGAACAAGCCCATGTGAAACGCCAGCAGTTGCCCCAGGCCACCCGCACCCACTACCCCCAGCACGGCGGCAGCGCGAATGTTGTTTTCCCAGCGATACAGCGTGTAGCTCATCAATTGCGGCAGCACCTGCGGCAGCGTGGCGTAGACAAATACCCGGAAGTTGTCTACGCCTTGCACCCGCAGCGCCGCGCCCGGACCGGGTGGGGTGTTTTCAATGGCTTCGGCAAACAGCCTGCCCAACACGCCCGTGGTGTGAAAAGCCAGTGCCAGCGTACCGGCAAACGGGCCCAACCCGGCAGAGATGAGCAGCAGTGCAGCCCACACCAGCTCGGGGATACTGCGCATCGCATTGAGCACCAGGCGCGTGGGCGTTCGTGCCCAGGCGGAGTGACCGCCATGCAAACGACTGGCCGGCAACGCCAGTGCCAGCCCAGCCACTGCTGCCAGCACGGTGCCCAGGGCCGACATGGCCAGCGTCTCCCAGGCACCCAGTGCCACCTTCGTCAAAAATTGGGGCGAGGTGTCGGGCGGAAAAAACTCGACGACGAAGCGGCCCATGCTGCGCGCCGCGTCCATTGAAAAGAATTGTCCCCACTGCAGATCGAGTGACCAGAAGCTGGCCAGCACCAAGACCAGTAGTGCGACCACAAACCAGCAGGCTTTGCAGCGCGCATCAAACAGCGGCGGCGGCAGCCTGTAGGTCTGGTTGGCGGCGCGGGCTTGGGTCATCCGAGTGCCTTGCGAAGCCAGGCGCTGACCCGGTCGGCCAGCGCCACCAGAGCGATGAATACCAGCAGCATGCTGGCCACTTCGCCGCCGTTGAACATCTTCATGGAGTTGTCCAGTTGCTGCCCCAGACCGCCCGCACCCACAAAACCCAGTACCACCGACGAGCGGATGGCGCATTCCCAGCGGTACACGGTGTAGCTGGTCAACTCGGCCGCGCTGGTGGGCAGCAAGCCGTAAAAAAACGCTTGCAGACGCCCGCTGCCGTTACGCAGCAGGGTCTCGGTCGTATGGGTTTCACCGCTCTCCAGTATCTCGCCATACACCTTGCCCAGCATGCCGCCGTAGGTGAGCGCAATGGCCAGCACGCCCGCTGTTGGCCCCAAGCCAACGACGCGCACGAATACCAGCGCCCACACCAGCTCCGGAATGCTGCGCAGAACAATCAGCAGCCAACGCACGCTTTGACGCAGCCAGTAAGGTCCACGCGCCATGCGGCCCGACAGCGCCGAAATGGACAACACCCGCGTGTTGAGCAGCGTGAGCGGCACCGCCACGAGCAATGCCAACGTGACGCCCGCAGTGGCCATGGCCACTGTGCGCCAGGTTTCGCGTGCCACCATGGTCAGAAACTCGGCATCAACAGCCAGCGGCCAGAAACTGCCAATGAACTTCGCACTGATCTTGAGGTTGTCAGGCTCCAGCAGCAGCCATGGCTTGAACTCGGTCGCCACGCCCAGCGGCCACAGCAGCACCAGGCTCAGGCTGATCCAGAACACGCGCCCCACCCACGCCGGATCGTGGGTTGGCGCACAGTGTGCGGGCAAAGTGGTGGTCGCCATGGTCCCCAGGTTCAGCGGCAGTGCATGACCACTGGTTGCGGCCCGGCAGGTAGCGCCTGAGGCGGTGCATTCGGCACTTCACCGCGCAGTTCATGCTCAAACTGGTCATACAGCCGGGCCAGCAACTCGCGGGTAACCTTGGCCGCCGGCAGGTCGAAAGCCAGTGCGCCGTCGCGCAGGCCAATGATGCGCGGAAAGTGCGCCAACGCCACGTCCACCTGGTGCAGCGTGGCCACCAGCGTGACACCGCGTTGGCGTGCACCGCTCAGCAAGGTGCTGATGGCTTGCTGCGAACGGGTGGGGTCAAGTGCCGACAGGGGTTCGTCAATCAGCCAGAGCCGGGCTGGCGCCAACAGCGCCCGCGCCAGGCCTACACGCTGACGTTCGCCGCCCGACAGGCGGTCAACCCGCTCGAAGAGCTTGTCGGCCAGGTCAAAACTGTCCAGTGCGTCGTATGCGGCGGGAATATCGGTCGGGTAAAACAGCGAGCGCAGGCTGGCCAGCAAACCCATGGCGGGCAAGCGCCCAGCCAGCACGGCGGTGACCACGCGTTGGCGCGGCGGCAGAGGTGGTACCTGGGGTGCCAAAAACAGGCCGCCGCGCAAGCGTTGCAGGGCGCTGCGCGGCAGTTGCCAGGGGTTGATGCCATCCAACGCCATGGAGCCCGCAGCGGGTGGCATGGCGCAGGCCAGCACCTGCAGCAGCGTGGTTTTGCCGGCACCCGAAGGGCCGATCACCGCCACCGGTTCACCAGCAGCGATTTGCAGGCTCAGTCCTTTCAGCGCGGCTGCAGCACCCGGGCGGGCGGCCGGGTGGCGCGCACTGGCACCCAGCAGTTGAATTTTCAATCCGGGGCTCCGCGCACGCAACTCAGAGCAGGCCCGCGCTTCGTGCTGCGGCTTCCAGGCCCTTGTAGTTGTCTGGCGTGGTGGCGATGTAGCGCGAGGCGCGGTTGAGCCTGAGAATCTCGGCATGCTCGGGGTTGGCTGGGTCCAGCGCCAGCAGTGCGGCCTTGACCTTGGCCTGCATCGCCGCTGGCATGTCGGCATGCACGGACCAGTTGTAATTAAAGTAACCCGGCGTGGTGAAAAACACGTTGACCGCCTGGGTATCCACCTTGTTTTCGCTTACAAACTTTTTCCACACGGTGATGTCGAGCGCGGCGGCATCCACCTTGCCGCTGACCACCGACGCAATGGTGGCGTCGTGCGCGCCGCTATAGGCAATGCGGCGAAAGTCTTTTTCAGGGTTGATGTTGGCTTGCAGCAAAAAGCTGCGGGGCATGAGGTGGCCCGAAGTGCTGCTTTGCGAACCGAAGGAAATTTGTTTGCCCTTCATGTCGGCCAGGCTCTTGATGCCGGAGTCGGTCTTGGCAATGAACACCGACTGAAATTTGGTGTCTTCTTCGCGTTGCGCCAGTGGCACCACTTTTCCGCCCGAGCGCAAATTGGCCTGCACAAAGGTAAAACCACCAAACCACACCAGGTCCACCTTTTTATTGACCAGCGTTTCAACAGCAGCGGGGTAGTCGCTGACCGGGGTGAATTCGACCTTCACGCCCAAAGCCTTTTCCAGGTAACTGGCCAGTGGGGTGAACTTGCGGACCTGCTCGGTGGCGGCTTCTTCCGGGATGGTGGTGACGCGAAACATGTTTTGCGCCTGCGCCATGCCGGTGAAAGCGGTGCCGGCAGCAAGCAAGGTGCAGGTCAAGAATATGCGTTTGGTGCGGGAGAAGGTGGTGACGTTCATGGGCATCTGGTTGTAAGGGGACAAAGCATCATATTAAACTGTGTCGACGAGGTTTTCGTTTTGAGAGGGCTTTGCAGATAGTCTGCTTTAGAAGTGGTCATGGGTTTGGCGGCGGAACTCATCTGCCTTGTCATGCACAGCCAGTTCGTGGCCACGTTCGCCCACCAGGGTGACGGCCCTCCTAGCCTGGCGGGTGCCCGCCATGCGGCAAGCGGTTGTCAACCGCCGGCGGCAAACGCTTGAGCAAGGCAGACAAAAGGGTCTGAACATAGTGGCCATCGGTGTCCTGATACAGCAATACCGGGGGCGCAGCAGCCCAGGTAAAGCCCGGCTGATGCGTTTGAAGCTCCTGCTCGGTGTTGCCACTGAGCACAAAACCACTGACCGGCACCGAGAATTTCCAGTGGGGCACGACGTTTTCCAGCAAATGGAACTTGT